>DAOLVF010000052.1:0-10832 GCA_035420565.1 Spirochaetota bacterium
TCCATATATTCATTTCAGTTGCTTTTTCAATTAATTCATCTCTAAAGTCAGGATGAGCAATGCTTATAAGTGCTTCTGCTCGTTCCCATGTTGATTTTCCTTTTAATTGCACTGCTCCATATTCGGTAACCACATAGTGTACTATGGACCGTGGAACAGTAACTATCGCCCCCTGGGGCAATGTAGGTACAATTCGTGAAACTATATTCCCATGTTTATCATGATAGGTAGATGACAAACAAATAAATCCCTTGCCGCCATGTGAACCAAATGCACCAAATATAAAATCAAGCTGGCCACCCGTACCCGACTTGTGAATTATCCCCACCGATTCAGAAGATACCTGACTGAACAGGTCAACCTCAATGGCATTGTTAACCGCTACTACTTTATCATTAAGTGCAATAATACGTGGATCATTTATATAATTGACAGGGTAGGAAGCACATGTGGGGTTATGATGCAAAAAGTCATATAATTTATCAGTACCCATTGCAAAGGTATAGCTCATTTTATATTTATCGATATTTTTCCGGGAACCGGTAACCCTTCCAGCCTGATATAAATCAACGTAAGAATCAACAAGCATCTCGGTATGAACACCTAAATCCTTGAAATCACCTTCGGCAATCATCTGACCTACTATATTAGGCAATCCGCCTATTCCTAACTGCAAACATGAACCATCTTCAATTTCGGCCAGAAGATGCTTTGCAATCTGTTTATCAATTTCTGTTGGCTCCAATGCAGGTATCTGGGGCAACGGTAAATTTTTTCCTTCCACAATATGGTCAATACGTGATATATGAATTGATTCCTGATTGCCACCCAGACAATACGGAACATGCTCATTAACTTCCACAACAATTTTTTTTGCTTTTGTTACAACAGCCGATGTTACTGAGTTTGCCAGACCATAATTAAAATAACCACGCGGGTCCATGGGGCCTACCGTTAAAAAAACAATATCATAATCAAGATATTTTTTGGTTACCCGCGGTCCCTGATGATAGGTCATGGGTATGTAGTTACAAAGATGCTGATCATACAATCTTCGTGAGATAGTTCCAAAATGAAAGTCATTTAATATAAAATGTTCTCGCTCTGGGTCAGCTTCGACAATTTTTGGAACACGCATGTAACATACGCTACGGACATCAACATCATGCAATTCGTTAGCTCGTTTTGCAAGCTCTTCATCAATAGCTTCAGGAAACAAAACAAATTCACCATAAAAAACCCTGTAACCCGATTTAACAAAACGTGCTGCCTCATCTGCAGTTATCTTTTTTTGATCATATTCCCATTTTTCAATATCACCCATTTTGCCACTTCCCTATCGATATAATCTTATTATTGTATGACTACATAGTATTTTATATTATTGATTATTATAATACAACATCAATGCTCTATATTGAGTATAGCATTAACAAATTTACAATTCAAATTATTATATATTATTTTATACTATATTTTCATTTTTGTTGATTAAATACCAACTGGTTAGTTTATATAAATTATATTAATTGTAAGCACTGACTGTATGAAAATAATGAAACATATTTTTTACATTGTTATGTTGAGTAAGGTATAATTCTTTGTTATTCTATGGTAGTGTCACTTTTTGTCATTTTTAAAAGAATGTAATGACTGAAGTATCTATGTTTTTATAAAATGACATGATTTTTCACTTTGTTCAGAATGACTATCGACTTTACTCATTATAGGCATATTCTGCAAAATGACATTTCAGAAAAATAGTGGACTTTGTTACTGTATTAAGTATATCGGCAACTATCCAATTGATGTCAACAACAGGATAATGCCAATGAATGATACATTGTTCAACACCTATTATCAAAAACGCTATATGGTCCTTGCTGCGATTATGCTGGATAGTAAAACTTTTTTAATACCTATAAACGTTACAAAGGGTTTGACCTATTTATAAATTTATAGCAATAAAAAGTTTTATAATAGGGCATGATATTCTTGTGATGAAGAATATATTTTGATAAAGATTATTTTTTCAAGGTTACGTTGCCATATACTTTAAAAATAGACTGAAAAAATATTGACAGTGTTAGTATTGCAGTTACCATTAATAATACACCATTTGCTTATTATCCTATACTATTCAGGAGAATAGCAAACCACATTTATAAGGAAGATGGGGAAAATAGGCTTTTCATGTTCATCGATATATGACTAAACCATATTGTTTTCAACGGACAGGCATATATAATTCAAATAAAAGTGATATCTATGATAGAAATTAAAGTGCTATTGGAAAATACTTCAATATCAAGTAATTTTACGCCAAAACATGGATTGTCAATTGCAATATATACTGGAAGTTCCAATATTTTACTTGATGTAGGACCTGATAAAACGTTCTATGAAAATGCTAACAAAATGCAATGTAATATAGAGCAGATAGAAACTCTAATCTTATCTCATTCACATATAGACCATGCAGGTGGCTTGAATAAATTTGTTGAGGTAAATAAAAGGGCCGAAATTTTGCTGTTTGATAAATATGACTCTAAATATTTTACAAAAATCATAGGCCCACTTAAAATATCCGTTGGAATTAAATGTAATGATGCTGCTACAAAACGGATAAAAACAATATCAAGCAATCAGCAGATAGATGAAAAAACTACTTTTATCAGAAATAATAGTACTCACTATAAAAAACCTACTTTTAATAAAACTTTATATAAAGCAATAGGAAAAAACTACACGCTAGATAACTTTGAACATGAAGGAATACTCGTTATAGACGATGGGGAATTGGTTATTTTCAACTCGTGTTCTCATAACGGGATTTATAACAGTATTGCAAGTGTAAAAAATATATTTAAAGGTAAAAAGATAAGGAGCTATATTGGAGGATTGCATTATACCAATCCATTTACAAAGCAACATGAGAACACTATTGAACTTGATACGTTAATAGATTTTGTAAAAACTGAAGGAATAAAGCTGTATTCAGGGCATTGTACCGGTAAATATTGTATAAAATATTTGAAAAAAGAGCTTGGGGATAAATTTGTTACTATTGCGACTGGATCTGAATTATTTGTATAAAATGAATCTGCGAATATTTTTGTTGGTATTACTCAATAATCCACCACTCACCCCATTACTTCTTCAAATCCTGCAAGGTCTTGAAAATACGCTTTGCCCTCCATTCATCAATGGTAAATACATACGGTGTTTTTGAACAGGTACATATATAGCGATTATTTTCATATTCTTTATGGACTGTAAGGCTTATCTCTTCGGCAGCTTTTTCATTGTTTTCATTTTGTACTGCAACGGTAAGCGACGCAATTTTACCCTTCAGCATTGCAGTATCAACCTGCGGGAATGAATACGCCTTTAATGGATCAAAGGTATACAGTATCTCTTTTACTTTATTAGTATCCAGTTGCAATGTCGGATTTTCTTTGCAAACCCATTGTTCTTCCTTTTCAGTTTCAACACTTTTTGCATCCTTTTGCTTTTCTTTTAATGGTTTGTCCTTTTCGTCGCTGTCATGCTTTTCATTCTTCTTTTCAACAATCTTTTTTTGCAATGTTATAGAAGAATTTTTATACCACAATTGTATAGTATTAACCCTTGCAATATCAAGCTGCACTATATCCTTGTTGCGCAAATCATCCACAGTCTTGTTAAAATAAGTATCAAGCGTATCTGCTGCTAAATATACCGCTTTATTCCCTTCAAACCGTACATAGGTATGCCTGTAGGTACTTCCTTTTTTACCTACATAAAAATCACGAACCACAGTATCACCACATTTTGCAACTACATGTATTGCATGTTCGGGGTCTAACTCAAATCGTTCATACAGCGGCTTTTCACTGACAAAATCAACCACCTCAATATCTTTCAGCTTGTTTTCAATATTAGCAATAACATTCTTATCAGCTTCAAACCCATTAACCTTCCAGCTATCGCCATCTTTGATTATTGTTATACTGTTCCCATCCTTTGCAATAACTATCTGGCTAATTGCGCATGACACTTCAGGAAGCTGCAAAAGCTCACGAGAACTGAACTTATTTAATAGCAGATAGCCTCCCAGAACAACTATCACCACAATACTTATAACAATATTTTTTTTAACCTGCATTGTACTACCTCTGTTACACTCATTATCTCATCATTGTATACTGTGATTCAATGTGTTTCCTTCGCAATTTTCTTCGCCACATATACACTGCGCCAGCAATAAGCACTAAAATTGGCAACCCGGCAATATTGAAACCTTTTATGATACTTTTTGCAGTATCTGATGTTTCTTTAATTGGATTAAATGATAGTCCCTTGCTTCGCATCTGCGGTATATCATAGTTTCCCTGCATGTAATCTACCACATTATGCATAAAAACAGCGTTAGGCGATTTACCTTCGTCATCGATGATATTTCTTCCAGTAATCTCAGATGTTCCAGCCACAAAAAGTTTAACAGGTTTAACCGTTTCCTTTATCACTTCCTGTTGTATATAATCTTGGCTTTTTGCGTTCTTTCCCTTTGCATCTATGGTTGGCATTTTATCAGTAAAATAACTTTTGAGGTTACCCTGAACCAGTATTGCCAGATTGTACGACGCAAGGTTATTATCCGCAGGAGGATTGACACCCCATGGCATAAAGTTTATTGCACCCTGTTGCAGCCAGCTATAAGGCGATGATTTAACAATATATTTAACCGATGCTTTGTTTGCTTTTAACAAGTCCTCGTCGGCTTCCAACGATGAAGCTTTTAAAAATACAATCTTCTTTAAATATTTAGTAATCTCACAGTCATCAGATAATCCTTCATCATCTATCATTGGTGCAAAGTATATGGTAAGCTCGCCCAAACCCCGCTGTTGAGCAATAAAGCACTGTTTATCCATGACTATATCTTTTCTTATTTTAATTCCATAATGTGCCAGCATCCCCTCTAAACCAGTAATAACTGGCAATGCCTGCGGAGGTCTTTGAAACATCTGCATCCCTTCAGCCTGTTGTTCAACATATGAGTCAAGCAACAGTATTGCATTGCCGCCACGCATCAAAAATTGATCAATCTTGAAAAGTTCATATTCGCTGTACATGGAACGAGGGCCATTGATTATTATGGTGATAACATCATCAGGTATTTCATCCTTTGTAATGTCAACAGTAACAAGGTCATACATATCCGACAGCATCTTCCTGAACTGTGCAGCGCCGTTTTGTTCATCATTAATATCCTTTTCACCATGTCCGGTAATATAGCAAACTTTTGGATTGACACTGATAAGGTTATCGATAGCAGCGTTTAACATATCCTCAAGACGTGATAAATCGCCAATGGCATATTGTCCAAAGATTGAACGGGTAAGTATCTGTACCGTTTCAAACTTATTGTTATGCTCAACAACTATCCCAACCATACCCTGTCCTGGAGGTATGGCTCTACCTTCCATGGTGGTAAATTGCGGCCATTTTAACGTTGGCAGCCCATACATCTGTGCTATGGTCAGCGCCTGTGGATTATTGACCGGATCAACAAAGCGGTATTGGATTTTATTGTAATTACGTATATTACATTTTTGCACCTGAGCATACACCTGCTCATTTAAATTCTGCATTCCAGGGATAGGAAGATTGCTGCTGGCATATAACGTAACAGTAATGGGATCTTTAATCTTTAAAAGAGCATCTATTTTCCCATTCATTTTTTTTATCAGGGTTGTTATGCGGTACTCCAGCCCTTCAGGCTCGGTGATTGAATCTATCTTTTCTATTATATCGGCATGGATGATAGCAAGCCCCATATAAGCATTTCTAAATTTTACCTGATCATTGCGAATCTCACGTATCTGAACAGGATATATCCCAAAGTCACCCGCAGCATCTTTCTGTTTTTCAACATCAATAAATTCATAATGGAAATACCTGTTGCCTGCATTATCATACTCAACCATCAAATCCTGCAAATAACGATAAACAGTATTATACGGCGCCGGCAGGTCTTTGTTAAAGAAAATCTTTACTGTCAGAGGTTCTTCAAGTGTTGAAACCACTGCTTTGCTGATGGGTGATAGTGAATAAACGCTATTTTTTGTGAGGTCTAACCGTACATAGAGGGTTAAACCAACAAGGTTAATCAAAATGATGATAATTCCATATAAAATAAAATGTGAGTAGCTTTTTTGTTTTTGCGGTTTATCAGGTGCTTTCCCTATTTTTTGCATTATGCGCCTGAGTGCTGCATCAAACCTATCAACGATTTTGTTACTGTATTTTTTGATATTTCCCATGTTCATAGCCTATCTTCTCACCTCCAGCTGGTATATGCTTGCCATAGAACTTATGATGATAACCGAAGCAAAATAGATAATATTGCGCGTATCAATAATACCCCGTGCAATGTTTTGAAAATGATAATCTGCGCTGATATATTCAAACAAAGAAACCAATTTGGGTGATACAAAATATAAAAATTTTGTTATGAGCGATAGTACTATGCAAATGGCAAACCCTATGATAAACGCTACTATCTGATTTTTGGTTAACGATGAAGCAAACACGCCTATTGACGCATATGCTGCTGCAAGGATGATAGCACCAATAAATCCTCCAATTATAGGGCCTATATCAGGTGAACCCACAAAAGCAACCGATACTGCGTAAAACAGAGTGGGTAATACCATAATACCGGCAAAAATCGTAGCTGCTAAAATTTTACCGGTAACAATCTGCACAGTGGAAAGTGGTAATGTCATAAGCATTTCAAATGAACCGGTATTCCGCTCTTCGGCAAAAAGGCGCATGGTAATTGCAGGGATAACAAAGGCAAATAAAAGCGGCAATAGTTCAAAATATGCCCGCAGTTCAGCCTGTCCATATAAAAAAAATGTGGAAAAAAACAAAAAGCCGGCAATCACCAGAAAAACTGAAATGACAATATAGCCAATAGGTGTTGAGAAAAAACCAGCCAATTCTTTTTTTGCTACTAACTGTGCGCCCTTCATACTATCCTTAAACTGTTGCATGCCAATCCCTCCTTAAGCTCCTACCGTTAATTCACGGAAAACATGTTCCAGACTTCTATATTCACGATTCATTTCGTATAATACCCAGCCATTATCTTTTATGCAGTTAAAAATTGCAGGGCGTGCATCTATATCCGAACCAGTTATCACCTGTACATGGCACAGCCCCTCCTCATCGTGTATATGGTTCACATTATTAATACCAGGTATCGCACACAATGCTGTCTTTAACTGGTCAAATGAAGCGCCACCTGCCAGAATATTTATTCGGATATCCTTTCCTTTGGCGCTCTTCAGCTCGCTTGTTAAATCATCAGCAACTATCACCCCCTTATCAATGATAATAACTCTGCTACACGTTGCCTCAACCTCCTGCAAGATGTGGGTTGATAGAATAACCGTCTTTTCCCTGCCCAACTCCTTGATAAGGTCACGGATTTCAATTATCTGGTTGGGATCAAGCCCATTAGTTGGTTCATCAAGTATCAAAATTTCAGGGTCATGCAAAATAGCCTGCGCCAGCCCTACCCGCTGTTTATACCCTTTGGAAAGCTCATTGATATTTTTGTGCATTACCTCGGTTATTCCGCATTGTATAGCAACATCCGTTATCCTTTCGACATCATTGATCTCTCTGATATCAGCAATAAATTGTAAAAAGTCATATACCATCATATCAGGATAAAGCGGAGCCGATTCGGGAAGATAGCCAATACGCTTTTTTATCTCAATTGGATTTTCATCCACCAGATAATCATCGATACTTACCATTCCCGATGTTGGTTGAAGATAGCAGGTTAAAATCCGCAACGTGGTGGTTTTACCGGCACCGTTGGGACCTAAAAGTCCAGTAACCTCACCTTTACGAATGGTAAATGATATGCCGTCAACTGCTTTCACATCGCCATAATGTTTAACAAGATTCTGTACGTTTATCATGCAGGGCATTCCTCCTGAAAATAGTTAATCATCAGTTTTATCCTGAAGCGATAGCTGCTGTTAATGCCACCTGATGATTATAATAAAAGTTTTTATTGCAAAGGTCATTTTTAAAAGCTTCAATAACCTTTTATGATAAAGTTATCATGATTATTCAAAAACATTACATTGTAACATTGTATTGTAATATTAAGCTCAAGCTTTGTATGTAGTATGAAAAAATCAATTATAATTTGTTACACACTATTTTATATACGCCCATAATCATCCTCAATACGCTCTATATCATCTTCACCAAAATATTCACCAAGCTGAACCTCTATATACACCACATTTTCATCACCGGTATTTTCCACCCGGTGCACTACATTAAAATCTATATCAACACATTTCCCGACATCAACGGGGATGTTATCTGTATCAAGGGTTACCACCCCCCTGCCATGTATAAAAAACCAATGCTCTTTGCGCCGTGCATGACGCTGAAGGCTTAGCCGTTTATGGGGATACACGGTTATCCGTTTTACCTTGTGAGTTTCAGTGTCCGATAGTACCTCAAAAAAACCCCATGGCCTGTGCTCAGAATATACAGTACGTTCATCCATAATAATCACCCATGTTTTTCCATAAAGCGATGCATAAATTCAACCAGGGTTTGCACCCCTTCTACAGGCATTGCATTGTATAGAGAGGCACGTAATCCTCCTACCGAGCGGTGACCCTTTAATCCGCTTAAACCTTCTTTTTCGGCATCATCGACAAATTTATTTTCTAATTGCTCATCGGGCAGATGCCACACAACATTCATGGCAGAACGGCTGTTTTTATCAACAGGACTGGTATAGTATCCGCCACTGTTGTCAATTGCATCATAGAGCATGGCAGCTTTCCGGTCACGCCGTTTTTCTATCTCCGGCAATCCCCCTATTCCCTTAATCCAGTGCAAGGTAAGGTTGGTCATCCATACGGTAAATGTGGGAGGGGTGTTGTAAAGTGAATTTTCCTTTGCATGCAGATCATACCGTAAATAGGCAGGTATGTCTTTGCGGGCTTTTTCTACCAATGATTTTTTCATAATCACAAGCGCCATCCCTGCTGGAGCTAAATTCTTCTGTGTGCCCGCAAAGAGCATGGAAACCTTATTCCAATCAACCGCTCGTGACATGATATCAGATGACATATCAACAATCAAGGGGGTGTTCCCCGTATCCGGAAGCTGTTGCCACTGTATGCCATCTATCGTTTCATTGGAACATATATGTACATATACAGCATCATCATGCAATGACAATTCATCAATGGAAGGGATACGTCGATATTTTTCACCAGCGCCATCCCAGATTATTCGTGCATTCCCAATAAGCCTTGCATCCTGGTATGCTTTTTTTGCCCATGTACCGGTTATAACAAAATCTGCACTGCTGTCAGCCATAAGCAATGCCATGGGCACCATACCAAACTGCAGTGTTGCGCCGCCCTGAATAAACAAAATATCGTAGTCATCGGGCACCTGTAGCATTTCCCTGACAAGAACTATCGCTTCATTATGCACCTCATCATAGATTTTACCTCTATGGCTCATCTCTATAAGCGACATCCCGGTATTTCTATAATCAACAAGCTGGCGTGAAGCTTCTTCCAATACCTCAACTGGCAATATCGATGGACCTGCTGAAAAATTAAAAATCCGCCCCATTCTGCTCCCCTTAACAATAATTTTAACTTTATACTTGAAAGAAAAGCTATTGTTGGTATACTGCCAAAAAAATCAAGTAAATAAATGAAAACACTCTATGACAGGTAAACTTTATATCATAGCAACACCAATCGGTAATTTAGAGGATATCACCCTGCGTGCGCTCCGTATTTTAAGAGAAGATACCGACATCGTTTATTGCGAAGATACCCGTCAAACAAGCAAACTTTTACAGCATTACGGCATCAGCATCCCCGCACAATCATTGCATGCCCATTCAGGCAAAACAAAATTGGAATACATTATAAGCCAGTTGCTATCAGGAAAAAATATTGCCTATTGTACCGACTCGGGCACACCCGCAATATCTGACCCGGGCGGTGAGCTGGTAGCATTAGCCCGCCATAACAACATACCGGTAATCCCCATTCCGGGGGCATCAGCCGTTACAGCACTGGTATCCGTTTGTGGTTTCCCCTCAAGCTCTTTTTATTTTGCTGGCTTTTTAAGTAAAAAACAGGGGAAGCGCAAAAAGCAGTTGCAACAGTTAGGGCAATTGCAGGCGATAGTTATTGTATATGAATCTCCTTACCGGATAGTCAAATTATTGTACGATATTGCCGAAATAATGCCGCAGGCAACCATCCTGATTGGCAGGGAGATGACCAAACATTTTGAGGAATTTATATACTTCACCGCTGCAGAGGTTGAATCAATAATTCCCTCTCTCCATCAAAAAGGCGAGTTCGTTATAGCACTATACAATGAAGCATCTAAACATTGAGCTTGCAATACCTTTTAAAGCATAAATAGTGATGAAATAGCTATGGTTAACTATTTTTGAATGGCTCGCATACCTTACCATTTTATGAAATAATTACTTGATTAATTTATAGGGAGAGTTTATATTTATACCATTAAATGATTAAGTTTTTATAATGATATGCCGATAGCTACTATAGATTAAAAAAGGGTGATTGCAATGGTTATAGACAAAATAGGAAATATCAAGAATATCGTTGAACCTAAGAATTCTAAATCTGTGGGAAAAACTATATCCACAAATAAAAGCGATTCTGTTGAAATTTCCAGCGAAGCTAAGAAAGCTGCCGAACAATCTACAATTGCTCATGTTGTAAAGCAAACCCCTGATG
>DAOLVF010000052.1:10932-14764 GCA_035420565.1 Spirochaetota bacterium
AAGAAAGCTGCCGAACAATCTACAATTGCTCATGTTGTAAAGCAAACCCCTGATGTCAGAGCCGAACGAGTTAGAGAAATTAAAGAAATGATTGCCAATGGTACTTATAAATTTGATGATGATCGTATCATAGAAAAAGTTGCTGAAAAAATTGCTATGCAGCTTTTGCACAAATAATAACTTCCTTTTTAAGGTTAAAGCTGATGGCCGGCATAATTGATAAAAAAGCGGAATCATTATTCCGTTTTTTTATGTCTAAAACATATGGTGAAACTATTGAAGGATTGTGGCCTGATCTTTATATTCCTACGGCAATATATGCACAGCCCGATGGCATATCGTTACTTCCTTCTATAGTTCAGCTTTTTGGATCACGTGTTTTGTTTATAACAAGTACGGTTGATTTCAACCAGTATAACCATCTCTTCATGTCAATCTCCAGAAGCTTACAAAGCAATAACATTCCTTTTATTGTATACGATGAATTCCCTGAAAGTAACACCGACTATATTGATTCTGCAGTTTATTTTGCTCGTAAAACCCATTGTAATCTTATCATTGGTTTAGGGGGAATTGATTCTATCAATGCTGCTAAAACAGTGGCGCTGTTAACACCTAACTATCTCTTTGCCCATGAACTATTTTCATACCCTCACCTTTATGAGCCAATACCTTTTATAAGCATACCCACTCATCCTCTTTTTGGTTTTGAAATAACGCCATGCACCATTATTAGTGATATTCATGATGGTATAAAAAAAGCATTTTTCCATAACTACATTTTCCCAAAAGCTATCATCATAGATCCCGAATTATCAGTAAGTGTTGAGGAAGATACAATAGCTAAATATACACTGGGCACTCTGGCAATTGCCACAGAATCGGTTATATCAAAAAACATCAACAATATCACCAATACCCTCTCCCTCAGAACTATTGACCTTGTGTTCAAAAACCTGCATGTAGCATTACAAGAAAGTGATAATGAGACGGCAAAACTTAATTTATTGATGGCTTCCCTTATGGCAGGAATAGCTTTTAGCAGTGCTCAGCTTTCTGTTTCGCTGGCAATATCACTTGCGCTTGCTTCATTGACACAGATTGATATTGCATCATATATGAGTGTTATGCTACCGCATATCATGGAATATAACCTGACCTCCGCACCTGGTAAATATGTACAGATGTCCAAAGTAATGGATGAAGATGTGCGCGACATCACCGTTATTGAAGCGGCTATCAAAGCTGTTGAAGGTGTACGAAAGTTAGCGCTTGATATTGATATTCCACAACGGTTGTCGCAATTTGATGTCAATAAAACAATCTTTTCAAAGGTTGCAGAGATAACACTGAGCTACCCCTTTATACAAAATGCTCCGCGAGTGCTCAACCGTGATGAGGTTGAAACAATCCTGATTGCTGCATACTAATCTATGAACTATCGACCTATTAAAAAACTCCTCCAGCAGTTTAAAGATGATACCATTACCATGGATGATTTCATCAGGGAATTAGAGCACCTTAATGTTGAAGATCTTGAACATACAACATTGGACCACCAGCGAAAAGCACGCCTTGGCTTCCCGGAGGTAATCTTTTGCCAGAACAAAACACCTCAGCAGGTGGCAGACATTGCCGGAGCTATCGCAAAGCAAAACTATAGCTTTTTAGCCACCCGTGCGTCATTGGCCCATTTCAAAGCGGTAAAACGTTACATTAAAAAAGCACAGTACAACACATTGGGAAAAACAATATCATTTAGTGCACAAACCATGCATCATAAACCACACAGGCTTTTGATAATTACTGCCGGTACCTCGGATATTCCCGTTGCAGAAGAGGCAAAGGAAACAGCACTGGTGATGGGACTAACGGTAGAAACAATCTATGACATTGGGGTTGCAGGTATTCACAGGGTATTTCACAATTGGGACAAAATCCATGAAGCAACCATCATTATAGTGATTGCCGGTATGGAGGGAGCGCTGCCATCGGTTATTGGCGGATTGGCACCCTGCCCCGTCATTGCCGTACCAACCTCGGTTGGTTATGGTGCATCATTTCAGGGAATTGCTGCGCTTCTCGGGATGCTCAACTCATGCGCACCGGGAATCAGCGTTGTCAATATTGATAACGGTTTTGGCGCGGTATATTGCGCATACCGTATTATTAAAAACCTGCCGGATACCCAATGAAAACACTTTACTGCGATATACAGCTTGGTGCTTCAGGTGACATGCTTATTGGTGCACTGCTTGACGCATGCCTTCCCGTTGATGTATTGCAACAACAGCTTGCATCGTTACCGTTTACTGGCTTTGCGATAGCTCCTGTAAAACAAAAGCGGTATGGTATAACCGGCACGCAGGCAGGGATTACTGCTGTGGAAGACACCCATCACCGAGATTTTACTGCCATAAAAAAAATAATTGCAACCACCTCATGCTCCGACACCGTGAAGAACAATGCAACAGCCATCTTTGAAACACTGGCTACTGCTGAAAGCGAGGTCCATGGCATAGCAAAAGACGAAGTTCACTTCCACGAGGTTGGTGCAGTTGACAGCATCATTGATATACTGGCATTTTGCATTGCGATAGAGTATTTAAACGTTGATGCAATCTATTATAATAATTTTGCATTTGGCAGTGGCACCATTACAACACAGCATGGTGTTATTCCGCTACCAGCTCCTGCTACGGTAAGGCTTACCCACAACAAACAGGTTACGTTTACCTTGAACAATGGAGAGCTTACCACGCCAACCGCTGCTGCCATACTGGTTACACTGGGTACCCAGCAACCTTCTTTCAGCGGCTGTATTGCTGCCACCGGCATTGGATTTGGCACGCGCGATTACGGATTCCCGGGTTATACCCGAATCATACTATTGAATGAAATACATGAAGAAGAAAGCAGCTACAAGCATGAACTGTTGAATGTCATAGAATGTAATATCGATGATATGAATCCTGAACTGGTGCCTTTTGTTGCTGATGCACTTCTGGAAGCGGGTGCACTGGATGTGTACTACCATCAGGTTATCATGAAAAAAGGCCGTCCCGGTGTTGTACTCTGGGCACTGTGTGCCATAGAAAAAACTGATATAGTACAAAAAATTATTTTTTCGCAAACAACAACATTGGGGGTCAGAGCCTATTCAGTCAACCGTTCTTCGTTATCACGGCAGGTGCAGACAGTGACCGTATATGGAGAAAAGATTACCATAAAACTAACCAGCCGGTATCATGAGCTATCGCCGAAACCTGAATTTGAAGATTGTAAACGGTTAGCACTTAAAACAGGCAAAACGGTGCGTACTATCATGGAAGAGGCTCTGAAGGAATACTACAAGCACCAAACATTATAAATTAGTCAATTCATCTGCTGAAAATATCC
This sequence comes from Spirochaetota bacterium, assembly GCA_035420565.1. GTDB lineage: Bacteria > Spirochaetota > UBA4802 > UBA4802 > UB4802 > UBA4802. Next base: position 14,332 of record DAOLVF010000052.1, read on the forward strand.
TGTCAATATCAAGTATGATGACAAACTTGTTTTCAACCTTCCCTATCCCAATGATAAATCGGCCTGATATGCCTTTGACAATAGGTGGTGGTGGTTCAATGTCTTTTTGCTCTAACTTTACAACATGACTTACCTGATCTATTGCAAGCCCTATGCGCTTTCCCTTAATATCCACTACAATAGCACGTTTGTTCTGCGCACTTTTTTCAGAGATTCCAAACCGTACTCCCAGATCAATAATGGGTATTACCTTGCCGCGTAAATCAATAACACCAAGGATATATTCCGCAGATTTTGGCAATGGGGTAACTTCAGGAAGTTTTAAAATTTCCTGTACCTTTAATATCTCTATACCGTATTCTTCTTTGCCAACATTAAAACACACTATCTGCATGGAGGGTGCAACACTTTCTTTTGTCTGGGTTTTCATAAA
>DAOLVF010000053.1:0-1766 GCA_035420565.1 Spirochaetota bacterium
TTCGATAGTTGATTGAAAAATGATAACCACCAATAAAGTTGAACATGAGCTTAAATATATTATCAGCAATTCTCGTGCTGTTGATATGATAGGATGGCTGTCACGGTATTGTGAGCCTGATCCTGAATATCCGCGGGGAATGATCTCAAGTATTTATTACGATACTTTGCAGTGGAAATATCTTGACCAAAAATTGAACAGCTTTTATCTTAAAACCAAGGTTCGATTACGATGGTATTCTGATCTTCATTACAGTAGCCACGATGATGCAGTATTTGTTGAACTGAAGTATAAGATAGGTTCACGGCGTGGCAAGATACGCGTCAAATCCACTTACAGTGGAACTGAGATAGCAGGGATGCCTCTTGAGGATGTACGTTTGTTGATGATACCCCATATACTAAACAATAAAGGGGTGATTATCAAAGATAAACTGCTCCCTGCATTTCAGATTACCTATAAAAGGTTCAGATATATCGATCCTTATTCTATGTCACGGATATGTTTTGATTTTGATATTCATTCGCCACGAGTAAACAGTATAATGCTGCCATACATGAATCCTGTTATGCTTCAGACTGCGGTTTTTGAGGTCAAAGGGAGTGAAAGTGAACTTCCCTCATCGCTTTACCCTTTGACGGATATGGGACTCAAAAAGTCAGCATTTTCCAAATATAGTGCCTGCTACAGGAAATTAATACGACGGCACTTTTAATAATAAATTTTACCGGTAAGGATAAGTACTATGGATATTTCATCTCAAAAAATTATTTCAATTTTACTCAAGGGTTTTGGCAGTCAGAAGATGGAGGATATAGGATTTTTGCCTTTTCTGCTTATTATGCTCCTCTCTTTGCTTTCAGCAATGCTGGTGTCGTATCTTTATCTTAAATTTTATAAAAACAGGGCAACAGGGAGTCAGATTCATAGAGCTTTCCCTCTTCTGGGTGTGGCTATTACCGCTATTTTTATATGCATACAGTTTTCTCTTCCTCTTTCATTGGGCTTATTGGGTGCTCTTTCTATAGTGCGATTCAGAACTCCTATAAAAGAGCCTGAAGAGATAGGGTTCATTATGGTTGTAGTTGCCACTTCTATCTGCTGTGCGGTTTTCAATATCCTCTTTCTTGGGATAGTTCTTCTGGTAACATACATAGGGCTTTTAATTCTTCAACGTGGTCCACGATTCCTTAAAGGGAGGATCAATGATGGGATGCTTATCATAACCGTTCCGGTTGATGACTATACCGCTAAGGCAGGCAACATCTTTAACTACCTGAAACAATCGCTTCCTCTGGGTAAGATTGAAAGTGTAACCGAAAATCAGGATAATACGGTGATATCATACAGCTTCAATACCATTGAAGATGATATGATTTTGAAAATAAAGCAGGAGCTTTTATCTATTTCAAATCAGATAAGTTCAAACTTTTTTTTCAACAGGATAGGTGATATATAATATCATCAAAAGCGTCATGAAAAAACATCTGCCTATCATATTACTTTTCACAGCAATTGCTATATGCGGTGCTTACCTTGAAGGGATGGGTGCATTCAAGGATATGGTAAAAGGTCTGCGAAGTAGAGAGCTCCCATCTGTTTATCTTAATTTTGGGAGGCGTGGGCAGATATTTAAAAAGATGGGGCTAACCTATATTGTTCCTCTTGATAATCAGTATACTGATGAAGGTGAAAGCAGAATCACATTAGATCTGTCAAAGCTTGAATCACGAGATGAGTGGATACAAGCTGGTAAACTCCCCCCT
>DAOLVF010000053.1:1866-8417 GCA_035420565.1 Spirochaetota bacterium
TCTGTCAAAGCTTGAATCACGAGATGAGTGGATACAAGCTGGTAAACTCCCCCCTGAAAATATGAAGAGCACAACCATCATCAATACGAAATTAGTTGCTACAGGGCTACCTATCCTTTCCCTGTACGTGGATGAACATGATCTTTATGATACTTTTACCGGTATTTATACAAATCCACTGGGAAGAGGGCGAAACTGGGAAAGACCATGCTTTATATCCTATTTTAACAATGGAATACTGCTTTTTGGTACGGGTGCAGGTGTCAGAATTCATGGTGAAACAAGCAGGCTCCATGCTGTTAAAAATTTCAGGATCTATCTCAGAGATGTCTATGGTAAAGAATATTTTGGACAAAATATACTATTCAATGGCAAAGGTGATCCTGTCCGACGATTTGTGATAAAGAAAATAGAAAGCGACTATGGTTTTACTGTTGCCATGGCATATGCAATTGCAAGGAAAATGGGTTGTTATGCATCGTTTGCTGATCCTGTAAAATTTTATCTGAATGGGAAACCGCATGGCTCGGGAAATTTTGTATTATTGGAGTATCTGGACACCCATTATCTTCAGAATCACTTTGGGCATAAAAATTTTGTTTATTATGAGCTGAAGGGAAAAAAAGATAAACCGCGTCAATATCAGCGTCTCTATGAATGGGCAAAATTTGAAGGTAAATCTATTACATTTGAAAAAACCTCCGAGCTGATTGATATGGAAAATTTTATTAATTACTGGATTGTCAATATATTTTGTTCAAACAGTGATCCCTATCAAGGGGTTGCACTCCTTGATAAAACAAAAAAAAATCCACGCTGGTTCTGGCTTATGTGGGATATGGACCATGCTTTTATAAATATCTATGAACATGATAAAAAAAATCTGTGGGAACAGGAACGCCCTATAAATCTGGTTTATACCAACACAAAGAAGGAAACGGATCCACGATATTTTATTTTCCGAAAGCTTATATTCCATGATGAACAATTCAGGGCTGTCTTTAAAAAAAGGCTGTCCGATGCCTTGAACTATATTCTTACAGCGGATTACCTTGCATCGATAGTTGATAAAAATAGTAAAGTAGCCCTTAGCTTTGGTATGGATGTAAAAAAAGCTCATAGCGAGCTCACCGAATATATGCAAAAACGCCCAGAATATGTTATGGAAATGATGCATAGATATTTTAAGCTGGGGGATGTACATACAGTACGCTTCACTATCCCTTCAGGGGAGCGTGTTATTATTGATGGATTTGAGGTTACCAAAAGTTTTACCGGTTACTATTTCAATGGAGCAGAAATCTCTGTGAGTGCTATCAATGGGAAAGGATTGATTATAAATGGAAAGCATAATGCTCCTTCAACATCATTCCGCATAACAAATGATATGACAGTGCAATGTCTATATATGCCGTAGCCACGGGTTTTTTAGGTTATCAAAATGGTATTAATTGTACTGGTTTATATCAATCTACTAATTGCACATTTTTAAATATATAAACAAAAAACTAATTGCAAAAATTATTCTTTTTTGTATATTGAAACCGATAACCAATACTACTATAGCAATAGAAAAGGTGCAGAATGTCAGTAACCGAGATAAAAGTTAAAGGATATCACCTGGATTTATTTGGGCGTGTTACCAATCAGCGTTTTTTAGATCTTCTGGAAGATGCGCGATGGAGTTATATGGACACGATAGGTTTGAGTTTTGATGAATTTGCAAAAAAGGGTGTTTTTCTTGCTGTTGTTAATATTAATGTCAATTTCAGGGCTCCTTCAATACTGGGCGATACCCTTGTCATTGAGACATCGGTTGACCGTATCGGTAACCGTAGTATAACCGTTAAACAAAGGATGTATAACAAAAAAACCGAGCAGATTGTTCTGGATGCTGAGGTTGTTTATGTTATAGTAGATTTAGCAACAGGTAAATCCATACCTATTGATAATGGTATGAGGCAGATATGGCTGGAACTATCAAACAAAAAAAATTAAAAATTGTATTTGCCTTATGTATCAGGGTAGTGTACCCTGATAAAGGGGTAGTCAATATATGAGTGAAGAGGGAATAATGAGAAAGTACATCCACTATGATAAGCTCTCAGGTGAGATAAAAGATGCCATATATTTGTATTGGGACACATTAAAGCAAAGTAATCCTGCGCTTAAGTTTGATGAGGCTATGGAAGATTGGTTTATGCATCAGTTTGACGGTTTCATGATTGCCAAATATCATATTAGGGGTGATAACTTACGGAAGCATTTCAGGCTTGATGTTGAGATTCCCATACGCATTGTTGAGCTTTTAATTGAATCATCAAAAGATGAAGCCGAAGCCATGGAGCTTGTTGGTACCATTGTCAATATTAGCAAAGGTGGGCTTTATTTTATTTCGGATATGCCTCTTGAACTGTCATCTATTATCAGGGTTGTTATAGATTTTGGAGCTGTTGATAATGAGTTAAGCGATGTTGAAGCGCTGGCAATGGTGGTGCGACATGATACACGTGATGATAAAAAATATGGTATTGGAGTAATGTTTAGCAGCATCTATGATAATGGCAAGCACAATCTCAATATCTTTATATTGAAAAATCTTTCATATTATCTTTATTCATGATCATTGCCCTAATGCATCAATTTCCTTTTTTAGTCCACTTTTGGTAATATCAAAATAATAACAATATCTGCTGGGGCTTACGGATTCTCTTTTCTTTAATGTTCCAAATTCTGTGATGGTTGTCATCAGGTAGCTATTAGCTTTTGAATCATAATGTTTGTTCCGTGACATTATATAATTTTTCAACGAAACAAAGGCGCGTTCTTGCCCTTTTTGTTTAACCGATAGCTCATCATATTCTTCCTCAGCCGGGACTATCATGATAACTCTAAATGTGTTATTGTCGATAAAGCCTTCTTTTTCGTATTCAAGTACAAGATTGTTATGTTGTTCAGGTACTGGTTCCTGTACTATCTGTTTTTTGGCACATGAGAAAAAGACTATGGTGATGCAGCATAAAAAACAACCTACAATAGATGATATCTTTATTACCTTAATCATACTTACTCCCTTGTGTTGTGCCATCATTTACAATGCAATGTTGTTAGTGAGTTCTTTAAACCGGGTGCACATATCCGTATAACAGCGGTTTCGCTATAATCTTCATTGAAATAGGTAGTGATCAGTATCCGTTTATCAACAAAGGGTTTTAATTGTTGCATGGCACATGATTGCATGGTACTATCGCCGAAGGCAGAAGGATTGAGCTTTAAAACAGCAGCAAAAAGTTCAGCATAACATTTTGTTTCAATTGATTTCATAAGGTTGATGTGAGCGCTTTCCCTGCTGGTGGTAAGCCCTTCAACACCTGCATCGGGCTTTGCCGTTACTATACACTGGTAGCAATCATTGCTTAAAAATCCTGCTGTGGTTATATCGCCCGGCAATGAACGTGCAGATGAATTATCAGTAGCGCAGTATGCTAAAACAAGAAGCATGGGCAACAATAATACTACTGCAACAAAACCTGCAGGGTGTTTGCGTGGCATAAAGGTCATAGACGATATCAAATACGATATATGCATGAGCGTATCCATAGTTTAAAAATGTTAATTATAGTCAATAAAATATACTAAATTATAACAAATCGTTATATGTCAAATAAAAAATTATTTTCACCTATACTTTTTAAAAAATATGGGGAGCACTATTTAGAATTAAAGGGAAATTAATGATGAAGAAACAATATGATTTTTAAAAAAGCTGTAAAGGGAAAATTTTGTATGCCGTTAGAACAGCTTGATATTTCGATTTATCTGAATAGTAAAGTAAAAAAATATTATGTATCATTATTTCTTCAACATAGCTATAATATCCCGTATCTGGTCTGCTTTTGGATGGTTTGGTTTCATGGACAACAGCTTTTCAAAATGGTATATTGCTTTGTCATTGTTCTTTAACTTACGGTAGTATATCATCCCCAATTCCTCGTGAGCATCAGCCAGTGAACTGTTAATCTGCAATGAGCGTTCAAATTCATTTGCAGCCTGTTCATACACACCTTTTTCCCTATATGCTACTCCTAAAAAGAAATGAGCCTGATCATTCATAGGGGATAGGTCAATTGCGGTTTGGTATTCTTCTATAGCGTTATCCCACATTGATGCTGTAGAATATGCATTGGCTAAATTGTAGTGGGCTTCAAATGATTTTGGCTCGTTGATGGCAGCCTGTTTAAATTGTTCAATGGCCTTATCATGAAGTTTGTTCTTTTTATAAAGATTCCCTACATTAATATATGCTTTAGTATAGTTGGGATTTTTGGTGATAGCCAGTGAATAGTATTCTATTGCCTTATTATCATCACCCAGACCTTCATATGCTTTACCCAGTTCATAGAGTGTTGGTGGGTCATCATTTTTAATGGATAAAGCTCGTGTATAAAGAGAAACTGCCTGTGCATAATTTTGTCTGGTTGCCGAAATCAGTCCCAGGTTAAAAAGAGCCTGAAAATATTCAGGATCAGCTTCCAGTGTTTTATTGTAAAATGTTTCAGCATTTGAGTATGATTTCATTTCATGGTAGGTTTCTGCAATTTTAAAAAGGGTGTCAGGATTATTAGGCCGTAGCTCCCTGTCTTTAGTAAAATAGTCCAGTGCAACTTTATAATTTTTTTGCTTTAAGTAGATGTCGCCCAGATTGAAATATGCCCTGTCTAAGTTAGGGTCCTGTTCAATGGATTGTTTTAGATCTTTTATAGCACCCTGTAAATTGTTCATTTTATAGTAAGCCAAACCTCGTGCATAGTATGCTTTTGGAAAAACTGGCTTTTCTTCAATAGCTTTGTTAAACTCAATAGCTGCCGCATTATATTTTCCTTCGGTATAATAGATGAGTCCTAAATGATAATGTGAATCAGCATTTTTTGGATTTGCAATAATTGAATTCTGGAATGATTTTTTAGCTTCATCATCAATATGATTATGGTAGTAGATTCTGCCCATCCAGTGATGTGAGTAATCATCAGTTTTATCCATTTGAGTTGCTTTTGCGTATGCCTTGAGTGCTTCATCGTATTTTTTTTCTGCACGGTATTTATCGCCTAACTCACGCCATTTTAACGCGGATTCATTAACAGCGTTTACTGATGATGGTTGTTGTGTGGCATCAGAAAGGTCTTTATCGCGGACAAGTGCTTGTGCCGGTGTATCATTTTTTTCATTGCTGGCGATAGTTACCGGGGAAGGTTCTTTTTGTGCAAATACTGGTTTTTGCAGTTTTGAAAGTGCATTTGCATATTTATTCTTTAGATTCTGATCATTGCTGTTATAGTTCAGCGCCTGCCGGTAATAGTCTACAGCTTTCCCCCAGTTTCCCTGTGATGCATAGATATCGCCTAATTTTTCTGCTGAAAGTGAATCTCCCGGATCCTTTGCCAGTGCGGTTGAATAAGCGCCAATTGCTTCAGGGATTTTGTTCTGAGCAAGGTAGGCATCGCCCAGAGCACGATAGTATTTACCGGTTGCAGGGGAAAGTGCAATTGCTTTCTGGTATTGGGGTATTGCTTTTGCATAGTTTTTTTTGTGCATGTAGAGGTTGCCCAGATTATAGTAGCCTTCTGCATCATTGGGGTTGGCTTTAATTCCTTTTTTTAGAATAGCCTCAGCACCTTTGTAATCGCCTTTTTTCATGCGTTGTTTAGCAATGTTCCAGTAACTTTCCTGATACGCAGGTGCAACCGCTATGGCGCTTTTATATTCTTTCAGTGCTTTTTCCAATTTTTCCTGGGTATCATAAACATTTCCTAATTTGTTATAGGCTTGCGGATATTTTGGAAAATATTTTTTTGCCAGTTCAAGCGTTTTAATAGCATTTTCATAGTCACCCTGTAATGCATAAGCATGCCCCAATTCATTAAGTGCATTGTAGTTATATGGTTCTATTGCCAGCGCTTTGTTATAGTAGCCGATAGCTTTCCCAATATTGCCTATTTCTTTATAAAGGTTTCCCAGTTTGATGAGTGTTTCAACATCAGATGGGTTTGTTTCAAGGAGCTTTTCGTACAGTTCAATCTGTTTTTGGCGTATATCAACGATATCCTGTAACGAACTCTTTGACAATTTTGTGTACAGATAGTAACCTGAAAAAAGAAGTAAAATGATACAAAGAGCTATTCCTGCAATCCGTACATTACGGTAACGGTCATAATAATATGCCATCATGAACTCCTATAAAAATAGAATAGAGCTGTTTCATTTTGATCCAGCATGAGCAATTTGATAATGGTGTCTGCACATTGCCATTTTGAAAAAAACAGTACTTTTGTCATTCTGAGGGGGCACAGTTCCCAACAATCTATCATTCCATAAAACGACGCGATTCTTCACTCCGCTCAGAATGACATGCTACAGTGATATTTTTTGTTGAGCATTAGAATAATGGTAACACTCTATCTTCATCAAATCATCATTGCTATGATATAAACCAACCATCTATAATTCATCATCACGATATATCTCTTCTAATTTATTCTTTGTCTTTTTTGTTT
>DAOLVF010000053.1:8517-10517 GCA_035420565.1 Spirochaetota bacterium
TATAATTCATCATCACGATATATCTCTTCTAATTTATTCTTTGTCTTTTTTGTTTCATGCCCTGCCTTTTTATCCTGAGCTTCGCGCTGTACTTCGTCAAGCGTTATTCCTCCTAAATGCAATGCCTCTTCAATGGAAACATCGCTTCCTGGCGGCGGCAAAACAAACTTTGGGTCCCTCAATAATTCAATAACTCTTTTTATCTTTTCATATTGTGGATCTTCAGGAGCTATCGCCAAAAATTTTTCCCATGACTCAATTGTTTTTTCCTTGTCCCGCAACAGCATAAGATAGGTAAGCCCTATGTGATAATAGGCAAATTTTAGTTGAGGATTAAGGCTAAAGGCTTTTTGAAAATAATTGATAGACTCTTCAGGCTGTTTTTTGTAATAAAATACCTGCCCTATACGAAATGCATCCTCAGCACTTTTAGGATTTAATTCCAGCGCTTTTATATAAAGCTGCAACGCACCATCATAGCGCTTCTTATATAAAAAGATATCGCCTAAATATGAATAGGCAAGCGCATTTTCAGGATTATTTTTCAACTCCTCCTGGAACAGAAGTTCTGCAATCTCAAATTTTTGCTGGTAAAAATATTTCACGCCTTTTTTGTAAGGAGTATCGTCATCTTTTTGTACAGCAAATGAAAAAGGCACAATTAACCCCATTGCTATGAAAATGACTATGATGTGAATAGGTGTTTTTTTCATAATTGTTTACTATATCGTCACTTTACAGTGTACTAATTGAGTAAAAACGATTGCATACATTAACAAAAAAGCATGGCAAAAATAAAGAAAATAATCAAAGACGTTATGGCAAGTAAAAATCGCTTAATATCAAAATTCATTGTACCTCCTGAAAATAGGATTCATAAAAAAGCAATAATACTCAATAGGATATTGAAAATGTAATAAAACCTTACCTTTAAAAAATAACCAATAATCAACCCTGAGTCAAGTACTGGAAAAAATAAAAAAATATGCTGTTGACATTTTCATAAGATTGTATTATGATCAGCGCCATTAAAAATTATAAAAAATACCTATGCCTAAAAAAGCTTTTACAACAGCAAAACAAAAAAATGACTGCATTGATGCAATCATTAATGAGATGGTTAACCGCAGTGCATTCCTTATTTTAGGACACACAAATCCTGACGAGGATTGTGTCGCGTCAATGATTGCATTTGCCCTGCTTGCAAGGAAATTTGATAAAGAGGTGAAGATTTTTACTTCAAAGAAGATACCGCAAAATTTTAAATATCTTGTTGATATTGCTGTATATAACCGTATAGATGTTGTAATGGCCATTCCAAGGACTTTTATGGCTGATGCGATAGTTATCTGTGATACACCCAAGCCTTCCATGATTGATGCCAACCGTAAAGTACAGAGCATGTTACGTAATCCCGATGTACGGAAGATAGAGATTGACCACCATATTGGTGCTGATAGTGATTACGCAGGTGATGCCGGATACTGCCTTGTTACCGAGGCTTCTTCCTCAAGTGAGCTGGTGGGACAAATAGCCATTAAGCTGAGGGCAAAGAAGGAGATTTTAAAAAAATATGTAATACTAGATCCCCTTTCACGTAACCTTGTGCTGGCTATTTTAACCGGTATTATTGGCGATTCGCAAATGGGGCGCTATCTTAAGTCATCCCGTGAAAAAAGGATGTACAGGCTGTTCAGCAACCTTTTCAATACTATCCTGAATACTGCAACCATAAAAGAAAGCAATATCACCAATATGGATCAGATTTTTGAACAGTTGAAACAGGTTTCTGAAAATGAAAAGAGATGTTTTCAGTACATTAAAAAAAAGAGTAAGCTTTATAAATGGGTTGGGTATGCTGTTTTATCCGAAGAGGATATGCACTACCTTTATGACAATTTTGACGATGAAGATATTATATCCACAACAAGGGCACTGGCAGATAAGTTAGCCGAAGATTCAGGTAAAATTGGAATGGTTGCTTATTATGATACAAAAGA
>DAOLVF010000053.1:10617-14511 GCA_035420565.1 Spirochaetota bacterium
GAGCACACTGTTATAATGAAAGCACAGCGGCCGCAGTACAAAAATGTTCCTCTTGATATTCTTTTTGTATTTGATACAACAGGAAGCATGGGCGAGGAGATTGCCCGTTTAAAAAAGACTATCGAAATTATCAATATGAATATTGCCTCATTAACTGCAAAGCCTGCTGTAAGGTTTGGGATGGTGCTCTATAAAGATAAAGGTGATGAGTATGTCACAAAAGTTATCCCACTTACCAGTAATTTAAATGAATTTCAGGATGAGCTTGCTAAAGTTTTTGCCGGCGGAGGCGGTGATGGCCCGGAGGATTTGCAAAGCGCTCTTTATGATACCGTAAAAAAAGTAAAATGGAATAACAATGGGATACGCCTTGCTTTTGTTATCACCGATGCTGAACCTCATTTAGATTATGGGTACAAATATACGTATGTTGATGCGGCTCATGATGCTAAAAGGGATGCTATAAAGATATATTCCATAGGTACTGGTGGGCTTCCCCTGATGGGTGAATTGGTGTTACGGCAGATTTCCCAGTATACCCAGGCGCGGTATATATTTTTAACCTATGGAGAAAGCGGGGAAAGTGAGGGAGGCAAAGAGGGTAGCGTAAGCCATCATACTGGCGCTAACTTCCAGACGGATAAGCTGGAAACAATCATCATACGATTTGCTAAAGAAGAGCTGGCATATCTTACCGACGAGCCTCTTGAGGAAGGTGAAGCATATTTTGATGCAAAAAAGGTTGAGGATGAAACCAATGAGCAAACCTTGCAAAAACTTTTTGATATGGCGATAGCTCAATTAATTGATTATTCAGCCATAAACCTTCAAAAGGGTGAACCAACATCGGTATTGCCCATTAAATCATCTGATGAAACACTTGCAACCAATGCTGAATATTTTACCGAGCAGTTGTCCGTAGCACTGGGTAAAAATAAGGTGTTTACGCAGGTTGAGCGTAAAAATATGCAGCAGATTTTACAAGAGATTGGTCTTGGACAGACCGGCATTGTAGACGAGGCATCGGCTGCAAAAGCCGGGAAGCTTCTGGGTGCAAAGATGCTTGTTACCGGTACACTGTACCAGAAAAAAGACAGCTATGAAATGTTCTTAAAACTTATAAGGGTGGAAAGCGCCGAGGTTTTATCTGCCACAAAAGCCATCATTGATAAACAATTGGGTGTTGCTGAAGGAATAAAAAAGGTAAAACCAAAACAGCCGGTAAAGAAAAAAGCAGCACCGTAATGTTTACAGGTTAAAGGTGTACCATTCATCACAGCTGTTGCAATCAGGTTTGGTAGCTCTGTTTTGTTTATAGTCGTTGACAAAGTGCTGTTTTTGCTGTTCCCATAATGCTTTGAGATCATCATGCACTATAGTGCCGCGTCTGGCGGAGCCGTCAAAATCCTGCATGCAAAATGCTACTCTTCCATCATATACAATATAAAGGTCCTGCTGCAGGTGCCAGCATGGCTTCCGCTGAAGAGGTGTTAAATCTGAATACCGCCTGTCAGTAATACGCCCTGTGTAGGTATTTTGTTTTTGTAAAATAACGGGAATTTTATGCTGTTCAAATAAATCATAGTAACTATCTAAAAATGGCTCCGTTTCATTAATCTTCATAATCTGAACATACAGGCTGTTGTTTTTATGGTTAGCCTGCAACATCTCATTCAGATGAATTACATTGGCATGTACGGTGCCAAAATGATCAGCATTGTGAAGCTTCTGGTAGGTTTCAGGATTATAGCCATTGATATTGACGATGGTTATTATTTTTTTATTCAGTGATGCTACTGTTGTGGCAAATGCGGTATCAGCGTAAATCCCATTTGTTTCAATGACTATGGTATGAATAAGCTCTTCATTGCTGCAAAGCTCAAGGATTTTAAAAAATTGCGGATGGAGTAAAGGCTCGCCCGAACCGCCAAAACACACTGTGTACGGAGTGCTAAAAGTACGCATACGCTCAAGTATGGTCTGTAATGTGCTAAAGTCCATATCACCATGGTTGGGCGATAGTTGTTTTCGATAACAGAAGATGCAATCAAGATTACATCTGCCGCATAATTCAATGGTAACATAGGATGGCGTGGTAAATAGCACCTCGGGGTTATGATCAATGACTGTCTGGAGCGATTCATACTCCGGTATTGTGCCGGTATGATTGATGATATTCTGCATGATGAGCCTATCGCGTATAGTGCCGGCTCTAAACTGTATCCTGTGCCAGCGGATGTCAGGCTCTTTATAAAAAAGTTCAACATCAAACTGATTGAGATTGCCTTTTATTATATCACACAGCGAATTGTTTGACTGAGGATGTGCTAATGGGTTTTCAAGTGCAGACTTTGAAATGATCTCGCATGCGTAGCCTGACGGAAGGTTATACGAAAATGTAAATTCAGATAGATATTGTAAATGGGTGTCAAGCATCTGACTGATTATTGAGCCTTGTAAAAATGCTGCATCGGCTGGGATTTTAATGACGTGTATTGCCTCTGTCCTGGAAAAAAATGTATTCCAGAAATCAGGATTGTCACTGGTGGTGTATACAAATGGTGACTGTGCTTGCAATCTGCCATGGTACTGTGAAGGTATGCCATAGTGTATTGTGTCAATGCCAGGGATGGATTGTAGCTGTTTGGCAATGTAGTCCGGTATAAACTGTCCATTAAATGTCAGGCTGTTGTCATCATCAATAGAACTATCGACAAAAATGAGTGCGTGTGTATTCACAGTACTCCCTAACTTTGCTTGTAAGTTTCTAAATATATTTTAATATCGGATTGCTCCCGTCGGGTTACTATCCATTTTTTAAATTGTTCTCCCACGTTACGCTGATAGAGCATACTTAAGATTCTGTCCTGAACTGTTTCAAATGAGGTTGGCCTGTATTCAATGAGCTTTACGATATGATATCCTGATTGAGATTTTATAACGGGAGAAATTTCGCCGGGTTTTTTCATCCTTGCAACGGCACTGGCAAGGTAAGGATCTAACTCGGCTAAAGCCATCCAGCCCATATCGCCACCGCTTTTTGCACTTGTGTCTTCAGAATATTGCGAGGCTAATTTTTCAAATGATTCGCCTTTTAAGATCTTGTCTCGTATCTGATTGATAAGCTCATTAACCCGCTTTTCTTCCGCAAAACTTGAACTTTTTGGATGAATCACAATCTGCTTGATATGAACTTCATTACCCAATTTGTATTTATTTTCTTTATACCACTGATAGGCTTCTTCGCGTGATGGGGGCGAAACTCCAATGGCAAGCGAAACAAGCATCTCGGTAAGCATATTATATCTGATTTCTTCTTTATACTCATCAAATGAGATACCTTCTTTTGCTTCAATTACCTTTTTAAATGCATCAAGCGTGGCTATTTTTTGTGTTTTCATAATACTATCTATATGCGACATTACCTTTTCATCACTGATTATGATAGATTGTTCATTTGCTTCCTGCTCTATGAGTGCTCGTTCTATGAGGTTATCCAGTATGGTGTTTAATGCTTCAGGCTTTTTGGGTGACTCTTTTCTGGTTACCATCTGGTAGCGGCGTAAAAGCTCGCTCTGGATGATGGCGGTATCGTTGACAACAGCTATGACCCTGTCAAATGTTTCCCATGCCAGTGCATTTGAGGTTATCATTGTTGCAGCAAATACAAAAATGAGGAGTTGTTTCATCCTGGAACTATCCTATAGTAAGTTTTTCTACCGGGACATCATCGCCATTGAAGAATAATGATTTTAAATAGTGCATGGTATCGGTGATATCCGATGCATAGAGCTCTATTTTGCCTGATAATGAATTATTTGCAAGATTTTTTTTTACTAAAATTTCTTTTACTTCACGTGCTATTTCTTCGCTGGTATCAACTAAATCTAATTG
>DAOLVF010000054.1:0-1849 GCA_035420565.1 Spirochaetota bacterium
GCCATGGTATACGTCCATTTACCACTTGCTTCCACCATCGAGATATATTTGTTCAGAATATCTTTATTACTTTTGTGTTTTATATAAACGGTAGGATATATTGTTACATCAGTGCTAAAGGTAATCAAAGTAAAGCTGTCATTTTCATCAAGTTGTTCAATAAATTTTGGTAAACTTTGCTTTACCAGTGGCATAATATTTTTACCACCATATCCCGCCATTGATAATGACGTATCAATAACAAGAATCAAATCCCTGGATTTTGCATACCCATCAGCATAACATAATCCAGCAGATATTATGATGGCAATAACCAATCGAAGATATTGAACCATAACTTTCAAGGCGAACTCCTTATATTATTGTATATTTTTTATATTCAGAGGCAGCAACAAATCTTTTCTAATAAACAATTTAGTATAAATAACAAAAAATATTTAAGTCAAGTAAATAATTTAAATTTTTTTTAATATTTTAAACTATCACCATTCATTAATATTCCCTGTAGCGACGTGTTTCTTTTACATAATTTCGTAAATCCAGTGAACGCTTTACATCAACATCAAGATATTCATTCATCAGGATAAAAAACCACAGCAAGGTATCTTCCTCGGTTTCAAGTGCAACAAATTTTCGTTTTTCACGCCAATCCTTAATAATTATACCTTTCCCAATGATCATCATAATATCAAATTCAAACGTACTATCAACACTATAGTCAACATAATAATCAAGGACATCATTTTTTAGTTGTGGCACATCTATATCGCTTGATTGAGCAATAACAAATGCTGGAATAATAATATCCTGATCAAGTTCAGCATATTTATTCAATTTTTTGGTCAAGGTTACGTTACTTAAAACCTCTGATAAACTTTGTTTATCAATGTGTTTTGTTATATGGAAGGTAGCATACACTAATTCTGATGGAATATGCCCATTCATCATTTCTTCAACGATAGTCCATTTTTTATAATATGCTATATAATCAACTGTTTTAGGTACATATCCGCTAGCATCAACAGGTTTTTTATCAGATACAATAAACTCATTGGGAACTATATCCTGTAACAGTTTCATAATTTTCTTACCATCAAATTCTTCTCTGACTTGATTTTTTTTGGATGCCTTTTTACTATCTTTAGAAGATTGCAATCCTGATATGGTATTCTGTATACTTGCAAAGTACTCTTTTAACATTGAAATTCTCCACCTGAAATTAACTTTTTCTTAAAATAACTGATACTGGACATTATAGCACTGCTCATATGCAACAATCATATATTCTACTCAAATTAAATCATCATTGATTAAGTATAATATTGCCAATACATAAAATCAATATTATTTCACATTGTTTATAGTAATTGCTATTATTGGCTATTGTTGACCGGATTACAATTTAGTTAAAATTCCGCCACATTAACATCATTAAAATCCTGTGAAACCGAACCCACCACTTCATCATCTTTTTCAAGACCTAAATCATTTTCGTTGGTGTTATTCTTTTGTGGCTGCGGTTTTTGTTGCGATTCTTCTTCAATGTATTCCTCGCTTTTAGCTTTTTTAGCTTCAATGATATTTTGTAATTCAGCAGTACTCATGTTTTTCCATTCTTTTGCAACAGTGATATACCTGCCTTTGGGGAATTCGCGAATATATCGTTGAAATTCACGTGCAGCCAGATCAAATTTTTTCTGCATAAAATAGGCATACCCTTTTTTAATCTGGGCATCCTGATCTTTATGATAAAATTCATTTGTTAGTGCTTTATTAAAATAAGCAATGGCTCTGTCAAACTGTCGCATTGCAAAATATGATTCGCCTATCCAGTATAATGCATTTTCTG
>DAOLVF010000054.1:1949-5928 GCA_035420565.1 Spirochaetota bacterium
TCAAACTGTCGCATTGCAAAATATGATTCGCCTATCCAGTATAATGCATTTTCTGATAATTTATCGCCACCAAAATGTATCAATACCCTGTTAAAAAATCCTATTGCATCATTGTAATGACCACTCCTGAAAGCATTAAGACCACTTTTATATGCCTGTACCTTGTATGCATTTTTTACATCATTGACATACTGGCTTACCGCACCATAATACCGTAGAAAGTAATCATAGTGATTATATGCTTCAGCATCCATACCTAAATGCTTTAATGAACGTGCTCTTCCTAAAATTGCTTCTTCATTGCTGCTATCCTCATTTATAGCAATATCAAACATACGTTTTGCTTTTTGTATCTCGCCATTTTTCAGATACAAATGCCCCAATTCTGAATATATCTTACTTCTATAGTTTCTGTCCATTGAAGCATGGAGCAGGGTTAATAATTGATGAGCGCTTTCTTCACTATAATTCTGCAACCAGTTGATGTGAGCTATACGTGCAAGTATGTTTTTATACATCTCGTCAGATAAATTCTTTCTGTTATTTTTCACCAGATATACATACTTGAGATAGGCAAGCCTGTTAAGGTTTAATTTTTCATAACATTGCCCTATATAGTAATAGGCTTCAATTGCTGTTTTAGTATCAGGATACCGTGCAATGATCTTTGTCAAAATGGTAACAGCCTGATTAATGGATTCTTTATCATTTCTCTCATAAATAAGCGTTGCTTCGGTAAGTAACTTTTTTGCCTCGCTCTGAGGTTGTATTACCAGGACATAATATATTATTAACAATATCCCAATAACAATCAATAATGCCCCTGCTAATGTCTTTGTTTTCATAGTTACCTCGTTACTCCATATCATAAATTTACTGCGACCGTGCTATTGCAAAATCTTGCCAGAACTTTGCATCTTTAGGAAAATATGTTGCTACATCTTTTTGCATTAAATAGTGTAACGCTTTTTTATACTGCTTTAATTCAATGTAACTTCTGCCAATATAGAGATTGGCTTTTGCAATCTCAATACTATTCTTGGATTGTTCACTGTATTTGCTTAACGTATCAATACAGGTTTCATATTTTCCTTTATAAAAGGTTATCGCAATTATTTTGTTAATATCTGCGGTAGCTGATAATTTTTGCTTTTCCAGTTGATAGGGTTTGGCTTCTTCCTTTTGAGATTCAGGCAATTCTGATTTGCCAGTCTTTTCTTTTTCAGGATCTTGTAAATCCAGTTGTGCTTTTGCCATTTTTGTAACCTTTACTGACTCTGCAGTGCAATTAACACCCTTTATAATTTTCAATTCATTATCATACGTTTCCGGAACCAGAGCATAATAATATGAACCAGCGGGGATGTTGCTATCAATATATTCATTATTTGTAATATTGATAACATCAACAAGATATGCATTGTTTAAATCCTGTACTGAGAAGGGAGCATTACGCAATCTGAAAAGTTTAAAATACCTGTTCCCTGATGAACCTGTATAAGCCCATGATATTTTTACCAATCCATTCTGTTCAATAGCTTCTAATAGTTTTAGGCTAATAGGATGACCAACCGTAATAGGAACAGTAGTATAATTCATATCAGGTTTTAAGGTAGTATCAATAGAACTATCTTCAAGTATTGCTAATACTGCAAAATAGTAAGTACCCGGAATTGGATGAGTATCTATATAGTGGGATCGTTTTGCATCAACAGTTGCAACCTTTGTTGCTAATGCCAAATCCTGAGCATCAGTGATAGGCTCAGTATGCCTATATATAACAAAATTTTTAACATCAATATCTGGTTTATTCCAGCTCACTTTAAGATAGTCATTATCAAGTGTAGCCTTGATACCCGTCACAAATACATCACGCCGTAAAATAACAGAAACAGGTGCAGAAGTATAGCTCTGATCAGGTATTAGTTGAATATCTTCATTGCCTTCCATATCTTTAACTGTAACTGCATAATAGTATTTCCCAGTTTGTGCGATAGTTCTGTCTATATAGCTTTCTACATCAGATTGAATCTCCCCTACCAATCGTGCATTTTTTATTTTTCCCGGACTATTTAAAGGTTCAGTTGCCCTATAAACATTATAGACAATATTTGGTTGTTGAATACCTTTCCATGTTAACAACACCTGAGTTTTATTAACAACACGTGCATAGAGCAAGGTAACATGATCATACAAACGCTTTGCTGGTAATTCAGGGATCTTCTTTTTAATTACTATTGGCGCACTGGTGTAATTTACATCAGGGTATAGTTCAATATCTTTTTCAACAATCTTATCCCTTGCTAAAACAACATAATAATATTGACCTGGCGGTAGATTTGAATCGATAGCAACGGGTTCTGCTCCTGCTAAAACTACTTTTACTGTTGTAGCCTGTAATGCCACCTCTGGTGTGGAAGGAACCCGGGTTGTCCTTCCAAGTAAAAAGTCACATTTTGAATTGGGATCAACAGAAAATACTATTCGTACCGCACCTTCAACACCATCTATTAATTCTGCTTTAATACTACGAGCTAGATAATCTGGTAATCCTGGTGAGGTTTTTATGTTGGTATTATTATCATCAATAAAAAATTGTGCGTAAACAATAAAACCTCCGGATAGCAGAATAAATGTAACAAAACAGAGAATAAATAGCTTATTTCTCATCATGAAGGCAATTTTCCTTATCTACTTGCTAAATTAATTTTAATTTACAGTAACTATCGCAGAGCAATAGCCCTATAAAAAACTCTCTTATTACACTATTTCGGAAATATTTATACAACACTTGATGTATTATTAAAAAATTAAAAATGCTAAATAAAAAAATTAGGGCTCCTAAGAAAAATACTTGACCTGTTAAGCTATATCTGTTAACAATAATAGCCATTTGAAAGTACTATTGGTTATGCAGTAATGGCAAAAATGTTTTATATAACTGGTGCCATTTTGTAACACGAGAATAAAATTAATCATGTATGTTTTCTGCTATATTTCACTACTGAAAATATTTACTATTTTTTTATAAATTTTATTGTAAAATAATAGCTATGGATAAACAAGAAAAAATACACAAAAAGAAAATTATTATTCTGGAAGCTCTTAAACGTTTGTTGCAAAATGATGTTTATTCGCGTATCACGGTGCAGGCTGTTGCTGATGAAGCAGGTTTTTCAAAGGGGGGATTGTTACATTACTTTCCTACTAAAGAAGAAATGTATATTGAATTTATGGAATACCTTTTTAATGAAATTAATAACGACCATAAGAATGTGCTGAAAGGTAATCTGCATTCAAAAGCTAAAGCAAGTATTTCCGCCATGTATGGTGTCGAACGTTTTTTTCTTGATCCGGCTACTGCAAAGATATTAATCAACCTGATGTTATATGCTTATGAAGATGAAAAAATAATGATACGTCTTAAAGAATTTATACGTCGTCACATGGAATTATATAAAACCATTATAAATGAAGCACGCGAAGATCAGCCACAACGCAGAAAAACTGACTTTGATGCTGAATTTCATGCTCGTATTGCACAGATCATCGTTATGTGTGCAGGGCTTTTTGAATCTATTGACCCGCTCCCCATTGATAACTTAAACTTTATGCGTTACATTATCTCTCTTTTCAGAGGATAGAGCATTGATATAGCATTATTGAACATTTAGATCGTCATAAACACGGGAAAATAGTGCCTCAATCTCTATGTCGATATCTCCATAAACGAATACCTGTATTGTTATTTACTCATGATGCTTTCTTTATGTAACGTAATAGTACCATGGTTCTATACCCTTTCATATTTTAACGGAAAGCCATGGCCATGCAACATTAATTACACTATGCTAAACTCCTGGCACAATCAAATAAACCTATAAACGTATAAATTGTATAGTATATTTTTCATGACATATAATGCTGAAAAGTCATTTATTATTTGACAGTTTTACTTATTATACTATAATATGACTAA
>DAOLVF010000054.1:6028-14503 GCA_035420565.1 Spirochaetota bacterium
AATATGACTAAGGCATTAACTCTTTATGAACAAAGAGGACTATATGATGAACATAATTACTCATGCTACAAATAATGGTACAAATAATAAAACCAGAGAAGAGCTATTTCATGAAATAATTTTTAATAATCATAAACGCCTTTTTAAAGCTTTTACCGGTATTACCGTATTGGCATTATTAGCCACGTTAATTATTTTTTTAACCGGTTCGGGTTCACACTATTTAACCTTGTTTGATATTATTATTACCGGAATCATTGTAGGTTTTATTTTACTATCAGGATTTTTATTACTTACAAAATACCGTAATGAATGGTTCTCTCCATATCTTGCAATTTTTATTGTGATGGTTACATTATTTATTTTTCAGTATATTATCTATGGTTCACGAGAGCTTTTTGCAGCTCATTACATCATATTAGCATTGTCAGTATTTTACTTTGATACAAAAGTAGCTGGTTTTGCTTTTGTATCGGTAGTGTTATCTCAGATTGTACTTTTTGTTTGCCGGCCTCAACTAATACCGGAAGGACCTATAGGCAGTATTATCGGTGTACGGTTTTTGATCTACATATGGGTGGGTATATCGGCTGTATTTGGAACAAAAGCTACACGAGCTCTTCTTGATTTAGCCCTTGATAAAGCTGATGAAGCTCAAAACAAACAAGAAAGACTTGTAGTCGTTGCCCAAAATGTTGAATATTCGGTAAAGGTACTTAATGAAAAATCCCTTGAACAAACAAATGTTGTTAATACCATCAATGATTTAGCCAACAAACAGGCTGCATCCCTTGAAGAGATATCTGCGTCGGTTGAGGAGCTTACCAGTAATGCAGAAAATATCAGTGGTACTGCTCGCACATTATATCAGGAGATGCAAATCGCAAATGAATCAGTAAACGATGTAAAAAAGGTATTTGAAGAAATAACGAAAAGCGGGGCTACAGTGGCTCATGCTATTGAAACTATTACTGTATTATCAAGCGATGCAATCCAGAAAATGGATTTAACACTGAATCAGTTTCATGATCTCATTACGTTTAGCAATACCATGTCATCATTTGTAGAAGTAATCAACCGGATAGCGGAGCAGGTTAATCTTTTGTCGCTCAATGCATCCATTGAAGCTGCGCGTGCAGGTGAGGCTGGGAGGGGATTTGCAGTGGTAGCAGATGAAATATCCAAATTAGCTGATGCAACAGCACAGAATGCTTCGCAGATAGAAAAAATTATCTCACAAACTCAGAATTTAATAGGTTCAAGTAATAACAGTATTACCGATACATCACAATTTTTATCAAAACTAAACGGAGAAATACGTACTATAACACACGAAATAGCACATACCAATACTCTTATTCAGGATGTGAATGTTTCAATAAAAACTATCGCAAACCTTAATAATCAAATATACAACGCAATTGAAAAAATTGAAACATCAACAAATGAACAACGGGTTGCCAACGAAGAAGCATCAAAAACAATTGTGTATATTTCTGACGCAGCACAAAACCTCACCGATATCATTACCACTCTATCACAGATATCCAGATCAATAGAGGATATTGCAGGAAGCCTTAATACATTAACGCAAGCAATGATACAATCATAAGGGGCTATTGTACACCCTTTGCAATGAAATAATCTTTATACTTTTTGTCAGTACCCATGATATGATTGATAAGCCAGTCTTTTAAAAAATACATCAACTCTAATGAAAATGCAGTTTTGCCAGCTCTATAGCGTTCCTGGAATTCTATGACCTGCGTGGTGAGCGCATCATGTTCTTTTTTATGTTTCTGATAATCGGGATAATCATAAAGAACCATATAATCTTCTTCATGCTTAAAATGTATTGTTGTATAGTTAACCAGACTTTTAAGAATATCTTCCATTGTTTTTTTTGCGCTTCCTGCTGTTAAAGCTTGATTTAATGTATTGATTAATACTACCAGTTGTTTATGCTCATTATCAAATGTTGTTACGCCAACACTCAGCGCATTAGTCCACTCAATAAATTCCATAACCACCCCTTATTTATTACAACCTTTATCTTTCATATAATCACTGAACGATACCTTTTTTTTATAGCATTCACCTTTCATATAATCAAGTAACGATAAAAAAACATCTGATTTAATATATCCCGGAATACGGGTAACAAGCTGCCCTTCTTTATCCATGAACACAAGCGTAGGCAATCCCTCAACACCGCAATATGCAGCAAATTCCTGTGCTGTAAATTTATTATTATTATATACTATTGTTTCATTTTTCTCTACATCTACCCGTATGGCAATATAGTCCTTACTCATTTTTTTTGTAACCATTGGATTCCCAAAGGTTTCTTTGTCCATCGTTTTACACCATATACACCAATCTGCATAAAAATCAATAACGGCAGGCTTTTTGCTATTTTTTATTGCAGAGTAGCCTGCGTTAAAATCATACCACTTAACCTGGCTAAAAATACTAAAAACAAACACATTTACAATAACTATCGCCAAAAGAATTATTATATATTTCTTTTTCATATTGTATATTACTCCTTCCTATTCTTAATTTTGAGAAACGTAAATCATAAATTGCTTTATAAAAGTTTTAACGATAGTTTGTTGTTGCATTTCCCCTATACTATTAAAACTTCTATTGTTCAAAGTTGATAATGTACAATAGTTTATGATAAGCTATAATCTTTCCCTTACATTAGTAAAAATACTACATAGCAAAAAGTAATCTAAAAAAACATTATGTTGCATCCATGGCGGATAGTAGAGTACTTATGGCACTGCTTTAATAGTTATAATAGTTTTTTTGATAAAAAAGTTATCGATTGTACACCCATCATTATCAACAAGGCGTAGCAATACCAAAAACCTGCAATATAAGCAATTCTTTAGTGCGGTATGAAAAGTGAAGAGTTTTTGCGGTTTCATGTTACTGTTAATAAAAGCATGATGTTTTATTTGGATATTTTTACAGTAAGTAGTATGATTTAATTAAGTAGTTAATTAATACAGCGACAGATTGAGCACAGTATATAAATTAAACAAAAGGGGTTGGGGTGTTTATAAAACGTATACTATCGGCATGCCTCATTGTATCAATTTTTATTTTATTTCTAACACTTACTGGTTGTGACAATGATATTTTTAAATATAGCATCCATGAAATTGATAGTAAATATAGTGGAAGTAACTTTAATGCTATCAATGCTCAATTAATTGAGTCGCTATACAACAATCCCTTTGAAGATTTTACCTTTGCTGTTGTTACCGACTCTCATAGCGACTATGATAAGCTTGATAGTGCAGTAAGGCTTATCAATGCAAATCCTAGCATAAAATTTGTAATTCATCTTGGTGATTTTACCGAAACGGGATTGCTATTGCAATATGAGATGACTGTTCATATTTTAAACAAGCTGATTGTACCATTTGTAGTAGCTATAGGCAATCATGATCTTCTTGGCAATGGATTCAGTATTTTTAAGGATATTTTTGGTCCTACAAATTTTTCATTTACCTGCAATGATGTTTTTTTTATCGTTGGTAATAATAATAACTGGGAATCAAGCATAGGCGACATATTACAACAATTTAACGATCTCCTTGTTAATAACCAGGGTGCACAATATCGAATTATCGCTACTCATATTCCTTTTATTGATGATGCACGTTATTTTCAGGAATTTTTAGATAACTATCAATATCTTTGTGAAGAATATAATGTTGCGCTTTCCCTCCATGGACACAAGCATAGACACTACTATATGCCGGATTTTACCAGCAAAACTGCTATGCTCATTGCAAATGCAATAGTCCATGATAAATTTTATCTCGTCCATGTAAGGGCAACCGGTATAGACCATGAAATTGTTGGATTTTAACGAAACATCATGAAGAAGATATATATAACCATTATTTTTTTATTTCTTGTATTAAATCCTTTGTATTCACAACTACAGTATAAACACGATCAATCATTTATCCCTGATTTTGTAGTTTCACAATTTGCTGGATATATAGGGTTTGTTTCTTCCGGAGTGGGATACAATTTCTACGATGAAAGTCTTAAGCTGGAATTATTATATGGCTATGTCCCCAAATCTGCAGGCGGAATTAGTATCCATATGTTTACATGCAGAGGTTCTTATTCATTATCACACTATAGAACTTTTAGTGGATTTTTGTTTTCCCCTCTTAACTTTTCATTTTTTGTTAATTATGCCCGCGGTAACCAATACGTTTTACGATGGTCACCAAATTACCCAAAAAGGTATTACAGGCCAACTTCTATTTACACGGGAGAATCTATTGGCATGAGTATAAAAAAGAGCTGTGAAAATTCCATCATCAAAGGCTATGAATTCTATGGCGATGTTGTGACGATGAGTGAATACCTTTATGAATACTGTAAAAATGAAACAGTAACATTAAAAGATATTATAAGTCTTGCTTTTGGTGTTAGATTTTATTTTTTATAAACCTTTACAACAACAAAAGTACGTATTCGTTGTCATTCTTAGGAACACAGCATTTTTGCCATACTGACAAAACGTTGGCAGCCGAAGAATTTATCATTGATCAAAATAGCAAAATTCTTTGCTTCACCATTGTACCGCATTTTCACTATCGCTTGATACTTGCACAGCAGCATTATGGTTTATCCACTGAAAAAATGTAGCAATTTTTTTGGAAACAATAAAAAAAATGATACGCTTTTATTAATAAAGTGTATTTGCAACAATAGCTATGAATGAAAAAATGTTAGCATCCCCCTGCGGTATCTTCTGCGCTGCCTGTCCCAGGTTTTATAAATTTGGAATCTGCAAGGGTTGTAGAACCGACAGCCTTCATGATAACTGCGAAATTTATGACTGCTGTATCCGCATAGGTGGCATGGATTTTTGCTTTGAGTGTGATTGTTTCCCCTGCGAACGCCTTAAACAGTTCAGCAATTATCACCATGGTGAAAATTTTGCCCATTACCGCCATATCATCATTGATAATCTACGACAGATTAAAGAAATGGGCGTTGAAAAGTGGTATGTTATCATGAATCAGAAATTTATGAATGGCGAATACGGCATACAACAAAGAAATCCAGACGGTTCTTTTGACATTTCCCCCTGTTTATGTTGTAAATCAACAAATCATAAAAAACCTTGACAAAAACCACTTATGATAGTATCTTTTAAAAAGATGATGTGAGGGAGTATATGACTATTGATGAAGCTATAGAGCAAAATAAAAAAATTATCATTAAGGCCTATTCGGTAAGCGAATCAATAGAATATTTTTTAAAAGTTGCTTTAACAAAAATTTTGCATAACTATAACTGTGATATGCTGTTGATACCGCTCTATACCAGCGTAAAAGAACTGGTAGTCAATGCTGTTAAAGCTAATCATAAATTTATATATTTTGAAGGACGAAAATCATACAATTCCGTTTTTTTTGATAGTGAGAAAGCACTGCAACTTTTTAAATTAGAGATGACCCGCGGTGATGCTCGCTATTTTGATCTATTAGCTCGTAAGCAAGATCTTTATGCCATGACAACCATGTCTGTTATCGACAGAATACTCTATATTGATGTTGAAAATCCAACCCCCATGAGCGATATAGAAAAGGAGGCAGTTGTAAAAAAGTTAACAATTGCACAAGATTGCCAGGACATCACTGATTATTTTATTCAAGCACAGGAAGATGACTATAAAGAAGGTGCGGGGTTGGGACTGGTTCTTATCACCATGATGTTTAAAGGCATGGGCTTATCACAAAAACATTTTTTTATTGACTCAGATTTTGAAAAAACAATAGCATCCATGCATGTACCGTTAACTGCAACCACAATACAGGAATATAAAAAGCGCCTTGAAGAAACAACACCTAAGAGTGCCTGATACCATGAAAACTTTGGCCTTTTCATCATGCCCCAACGACACCTTTATTTTTCATGCCCTTGTACACTCACTCATCAACATCAATGGATTATCGTTTTCAACCCATATTGACGATGTTGAATCATTAAATCATGCCGCCCTGAACCAGGAATACGATATTACAAAACTATCGTTTCATGGATTTTTACATGTACAGGATAATTATGAACTTCTGGATGCTGGTGCCGCTTTAGGATTTGGCTGCGGACCGCTTGTGATAACACGGAAAGGATTAAACAATATTCAGCATGCTGTAATAGCCACACCGGGTATATACACAACAGCACATCTTTTATTCAGACTGCGCTTTGGTAACAGTAATGAATTTGTCCATGTCAGATTTGATGAAATTTTACCCGGCATTCAGCAAGGTATTTTTGATGCAGGGGTTATAATCCACGAAGGGCGCTTTGTATATCAAAACTATAATTGTGATATGCTTATTGACTTAGGAAAATGGTGGGAAGATGTAACCGGGCTGCCCATTCCATTGGGATGTATTGCACTACATAAAAAACATAGTGCACAAAAAAGCCTTATAGAAAAAATGATACGTAATTCAATTGATTATGCACGCAGGCATCCACATGACTCAAAAGAATATATCCGTATGCTTGCGCAGGAACTTGATGAAACAGTAATACAGCAGCACATTGATCTTTATGTTAATGATTTTAGCGTATCATTAGGACATACGGGTAATAAAGCTTTGGCTACACTCAGGGAAATGGCACAATGTCAAAACCTGCTATAGCGATACAATGTGCAACACACACAGAAGCAAAACCATTTATTAATTATTTTCATTGCACTTTATTGCAACAAAAACCATTTAAAATATTTTTGGGCGATAGCTCCCTGTATATACTCATTGGCGGAATTGGCATTACAAAAGCAGCAATAGCCGCAACATACATCTGCCTTGTATATGATGTTCAGTATATTATTAACATAGGCGCAGCAGGAGCACTTGCCTTGCAACTTTTGCCGGGAGATATATGTTGTGTCAAATCTGTTATCGATAATTCACGATATAATCTCACCACATTAGAACCTTTTACGTATACCCTTGCACCCATTGATGAGTTACAAACCTATCGATGCCTCAGCGTTACAAAGCCTTTGAGAACACAGGATGAGCGTTTATCATACAGCACCATTGCAGACATTGTTGATATGGAGCTGGCCGGAATTGCATATGCATCATATAAATTTAAAAAACAATGCTATTCTATAAAATATATAAGCGATACAGGGCAACACACAACACACCAAACAATAATGAATAACATTATCAATTTTTCAGAAAAAACCGTTGATACAATTCTGGAGATACTGTTTTCTCATTCATTAATCAAATAAATCACAATCATTATGATAATAACTCATTTGCCATTTTTTCAACTTTCTTTGCATTATTTACCAGCATATCTGCTAAACTTACTGTATTTTGAATTGATTCATTTATGTATTTACTAATAAAGATTTTACTCATAACAAAATATTTGAAATTGTCGTTGAAAATATATAGACTGTTTCTATAGTATATCAATTGTAGCAATTATACTTCATCGGAGTAGCGATGCAGACAAAAACTAAAAAGACGCCTTTGCACAATACTTTTTGCTCGTATTGTGAATATACAGGGATCGTTCGCAATCCAAACTTTGAACAGATAGGTGAAGAGCCGCTGGTCCCCTGCCCGCGGTGTGTGTTGACAAAATGCCAATGCAATGGATTACCCCCCTATTTTATTGAAAAAGACGGCATGATATCCGATTGCGATTGCCGTGCAATACGTATGAAGATCAATCGCATTAAAACAATCTATGCAAAGTCAGGTATCGATAAAAAGTACCAATGGCGCTTTTTCAACTCATTTGAAGCAAACTCTAAATTAGCAGCAAATGCAAAAAATATAGCATATGATTTAGTTTCAAAATTTCCTGATGTACGGAAGGGATTATTTTTATGGGGTAATCCCGGCACCGGAAAAACCCTTCTTTCGTCCATTATCCTTACAGAGCTTATCATTCGCCATGCAATTGAAGGTAGATTTATAAAAATATCCAGGACATTTTTCAATAAAATCCGGGCAACATTTTCAGAGGGCTCTGCCACCTATGGGACAGCCCAGGAAATCGAATATGAACTTCAAAATGCTGATATACTTGTGGTTGATGATTTTGGTGTTCAGCGTGATTCGGCATGGGAGCAGGAAACATTGTATAATCTGGTTGATGCCCGCTATGAAGCAGAAAAATTTACACTATTCACTTCAAATGTTGATCCATACCGGGCGCTGGCTGACCTTGCCGATGGCAGGGTTCTTTCACGCATTAAGGAGATGTGTACTATTATAGAATTAACAGGGAGTGATTACAGGGGAAACCTATAATGGTAACTATCGCTTACATATTATTGGGAAGCAACATAGGGGACAGGCTTGCAAACATACACCAGGCACTTTCATTGTTATCAACAGTTGAGGATACAACGATAGTGAAGCAAAGCAGCATTATTGAAAC
>DAOLVF010000055.1:0-13569 GCA_035420565.1 Spirochaetota bacterium
TTTGCTCGTACTAAATTATCTATATCTTTTAAACTCTGAGCTATCGCGTCAGCTAACTTCGTAATCTCATCTGCAACCACTGCAAATCCTTTTCCAGCTTCACCTGCTCGAGCAGCCTCAATTGCAGCATTGAGTGCCAATAAATTTACCTGATCAGCTATGCCACGAATAATTTGGGCAACATTAGCAATTCCATGAGAACTATCGACAATTTTTTTCATACTTGTATTCATCTGTTGCAGTACTACCTGCCCCTGTTGCGCTTCACTGCTTATGGTATGCGTGCGATTTAAAGATTCCTCCATGATAAGCAAAAAAGAAAATATTGATTGCGATAGTTCCTGTAAATGTGTAGAAAAAAGAGAAAGACTTTTTGACTCTTCTTTGGTATTCATGACTATGGAATCTAAATTTGCAGAGATCTCTTCAATAGTAGCTGTTATCTCCTGTGTAGAAGCAGACTGATTTGATGCAACATCTGAAAGTGCGCTGATACCAGCAGACATCTGTTCAGAAGCTGTTGACAATTCATTGGAAGAATTTTTTATCTGGTCTATGACACCACTGATTTTGCTGGTCAATATTTTTATAGATGTAGCAATGTTGCCAATCTCATTGCCATAGATGACGTCCGGTGTTGCTGATATATCCCCTTCAGCTATCCGGTAAATTGAATCACGTAATGTAGTAAATGGTTTAAATGAACTGGTTAATATTACAATGATAGCAATAATCCCTAAAATTATAATTCCTATGGAAATAATAATAATAAACACTATTATATTTTTTATAGTCATGGCTATTTCCTGCTCATATACCGTCTGAGCTACGGAAAAAGCAGGAAAATCGCTGATGGCTACAGTAATGATTTTTCGCTCACCTTCCCACGGATATTTAACTACTGATTGAGTGGCAAATGCCTTTCTACCCCAATCATACTGCTGGAGATTTTCTTTGCCAATATATTGTTCATGGGGATGTGACAAAAAGATACCGTTTTTATCCATCAATAGTATATATCCACGATTTCCAATACGATAATGGCTATAGCGTTTAGAAAATAGTGTATGCAGATCAAATGCTACACAATACCATGCATTGTTAGCGGGGTAAGCACATACTGCTAACGATTTTTTTATTGCCGGGACAAAAACAAAACTGCCTATAAATGGTTTCTTATTTTTGACACCATCCATCCCCAGAGAGCCTGATAATAACCCTGTTACTTTATTTTTCAGCGTATTCCGGGCATAAGCATTTTGTTCATGATTCATAACAAATATATCATAGATTTCTGAATTTTGCTTCATTGGAAGCAACATTTCAACGGAATTGTGTTGAGCCGCAATACCTGCCATATCAAGTCCCATCTGCAATGTAGCAATAATATCATTTTTAACAGCCAGAGCATTGGTGGTCATTTGCCCTGCATACTCATCTATGCGGGATTTAAAAATAAATAAAAGGCTGCTGGAGGCAACAAGTAAGATTGATAGTAATATCATTGAACCTACTGAAACTGTCAGCGTGTTTCGTAACGATCCCCAGATGCTAATGTTTTTTTGAGAGGAGTAATTAATAAAATCGTTAATAAAATCATTTTTCTTTATGAATTCATTAACAATCCTTTGAGAAACAATAGTAAGGGAAAATCCTACCGCTATAAGTATAAAGGTGCCAACCACAAAACACACCAGTATGGTCTCTACATCAATATGTATAATCCACATACCAATTATGACAAGACTAATGCTGCAAAACCATAAAACAATGCCAATGAAAGAACGCATAGCAGGCAGAGCATAAAGGCGTTCCCGCACAAGAATTTTTATTGTTGCATCAGCCTCTTTTCCTTCTTTTATCAAATCAGCTAACTGGATAAAAGGCTTAAACATATATTTTTGCACAGGGGGAAAAGTAACAAGGGCAATGGATGCAACTATAGCAACAACAATAAAAATGGAATAGAGCTGCTGAACAGTTATATCAGTACTGAGTGCAATAACTATGAGGGCAATGGGTAGTATGATGCAATACTCAACAAGGGTGGTTGCAAGATAAAAACGCCTTACAAACGCTCGTATTGCTCTCTCCATCTGATGCCTCCATACTTTCTATCTATAAACAAATAAAATTACTATTATCTGCAGTTTGTCAATTATTTAACCTTTACATATTCAATCTCTGCCGAACCACCATCCTGACAAACTAAAATAAAAATTCCTGCTGACGTTAATAGGGGATGTTTTACCGGTGAAATCTTCCTTGCCACAAGCTCACCGTCAATATACAATGAAAATATCTTCCCTTCCGAGCGCATTTCATATTCATGCCACAATGAAGTATCATACGGTATGTGATAACCGCATGCATCCAAACTTTTTGGCATAAGTGTTATAACATATGCATATCCGCCATATCCAACAACACCAAGCAGGATGACATTACCCCGAATAAGCCTGCCTTTAACCTTACAGGTTATATTCTGAAAGCTTCCTGTTTTTTTATAAAGCCCTCCTTTGTCCTGTGTGTTTACCTTTACAATATTTTGATTACTGCTTTTTACAAAACTTATTGCTGATTCATACCCATGAAAATAATGTTGCCACCCTTCAGGCGTATTTGAATCAATCCATGTAGCAAAACGCTCATCAATAGTAAACTTTTCTTCTTCAACCGCTTGTGCCTGCTTTACCGGTACTTGCTCAAGATATTTACCAAAAACCCACCCTCTGCTACCACTTACCGATACAACCCTGTACCAGTAATCCCTGACATCGCCAATCTGTACTGAATCCATGGAACGCTCAAGCTGTACTACTATCTCACCTTTATCAAGCTTGCCGGTTATTTGTCCAAATGTTCCCGATGAATCTCTCAGGTTTACATTTTCGCCTTTACACCTGAATATGCGATAGTACTGAGCACTTGAGGAATATTTATTGCAAAATTTTTCAAGCATTGAAGATAGTGTTTCTGTGTGCTCCTTTACTGTGATGGAAGGACTTGCCAATGCCTTAAAAAGAATGTTTACTAGCGATGACAGATAGGTGGTTTCCGGATAGCGTTTATAAAACTCAATAATGGGATCTATAGTATTGACATGAACACCAATCATAAATTGCAAAATTTCAAAATCAATGCTTTCACGGTAGCGACTTCCCGGGTATAAAGCAATAAACTCATCATACGGCTTCCCGGCAGTAAAAATATAACATTTCGGCTCCGTCACCAGAATACAATCCAATCCTTCTTTTTTATTTATTTTTTCTATATCACGTTTTAGCTTATCTATGAGCTTGTTATCCTTGCTTTTATCAATGGTTTCACGCTCTTCTTCATAATCACTATTCAACTCATTAATAAATCCCAGCAACGCCTTCAAACGGTAATAGTAAATCCTTTCACCTTCTTCATAATGAGCTGTTTTTGACAAACTATCAAGCACTCGAAGGGCTTTAGCATATCTGCCATCATCAATATACGAAATTGCCGTATCAACTTTTGCCGGGGAAAAAGCACGATATATAACAAATCCAGCAATAGCTATAACTACAATGAGTAAAGCAATAAACTTTTTTGACATAGTGTCCTCACCATGGAAATGAATTATTCACCATCATCGCCAGCAGCGTATGTGCACGGTCAACCACTATACCGGTGGCTTTCGCATCCACCTCATTAAAGCCATTGCACTGCAAACGATAGTTCATATCTGGCGAATAGATGACAAAAGGAACAGGCTCGCTTGTATGAGTCCTTAGATTCAGTGGCGTTGGATGATCAGGCATAACCAGTACGGTAAATGCTCCATAGCGATTAAGCATATTAACAACAGGGCCAACTATCTTTGCATCAAAATCTTCTATAGCTTTCAGCTTGTGTTTCAGATTACCCTCATGCCCCGACTCATCAGGTGCTTCTACATGCAAAAACACAAAGTTGGCTTTATTCATGGCTTCAATCAAGGCTGCGGCTTTACCATCATAATTAGTATCTATATAGCCGGTTGCACCTTCAACATATATGGGCGATAGTCCTGCTGCTCTCCCAATACCATGAATCAAATCAACTGCTGATATGGTAAACCCGTATAACCCAAATCGCTTTGACAGAGGTTCCATGCTGGGTTTAAATCCACCACCCCATAGCCATATTGCCGTGGGATTTCCCCTGTATCGGGTTTTAGCCTCAGCAATAACCTTTGAATGAGCTATCACTTCAGATGCTTGTTTCATTATATCATTGAGCAGCTTGCTGTTATCACTCATAGGAAGATAATCATTAACAGCCTGGCCCTGTATATCATGAGGCGGCGTGGTTACTGGCATATCTCCTGTAAAATGCCGTATCACCACAATATTACGGTATGAAACCCCTGCATAAAATTCTATGTCTTTTAATTGTATTTGCTGTGCAAGCTCATCAATAACAATTTTTGTTAATGCTGAATCAATATGATCAGCGCTAAAATCCTGCATAATGCTATTGTCTATAGTCACTATATTGCACCGGAATGCAACATCATCTGGACCAAGCTCAATCCCCATATTCAGCGCTTCAAGCGGTGCCCTGCCGGTATAGCACTGTACTGGGTCATATCCAAACAATGAAAGATTGGCAACATCACTTCCAGGAGGCATCCCCTGCGGTACTGTATGTGCCAATCCGCAAATACCGTTTTTTGCCAGATAGTCCATGTGCCTGGTGTCGGCATACTGGAGAGGTGTTTTATCCCCCAGTTCGCCAATGGAATAATCTGCCATACCATCACCCACCAGAATTGCTATTTTGCGATTAACCATAAACCAATGTTACTCCATCCCCAATATGTAATCCCAATGTACCCGAGCAATCGTTCTCACGCATACATAGTTCAACAAAGCCACTGCTGCCCTGCAATAAGCCTACGGCACCATTGGGCAAATCCGCATAGGTTTTGCAGTGATGCACCATGAGATCTCTATCATGTACCACTGCCTTTTGCAAGGGTACCGGGTATCTATCATTTGGCAATGATAAAATGCAATTACCAAACCTATCTATATGCATTACCTTACACAGTATAGCACCATTATTTACACAAAAATAAGGAAAGGGAGTGTGAATATACTCATGCACCTGCCTCTTTGCTATTGCATCAATACCACTGGTAGCAAGCCGTGCAGCTATCACAGCAAAGATATCACGCGCATGAAATGTGCTTGAAGCATTTTTGAACGCTTCCGTTTCAACTGCCCATACATCCACCAAATTTTTTATGCACGATAGTAACCCATTATCAGGTGCAAGGAAATAATAGATACCATCAGTAGCTAATAAAATATTTCGCTGTGTTCCAACGCCAGGATCTATAACCGACATAATAATAGTATGAGCGGGGAAAAAGCTATAGGTTGTATACAGCATAAACTGGGCATGCTCTATTGAATAAGGGACAATATCATGACAGATATCAACAATAAAGCCATTAAACCCATGTCTGTATAACACTGCCTTCACCATTCCCACATAGGGGTCACGATGACCGAAATCAGTTAACAGGGCAATAATCATAGTAACTATTGTAAAATATTAATATTATACCTGTCATACAAATAAACTACTACACAATCAAATATTTTTTTATAAAAAACTATCGGTACAGCACATGGAAAAATACTAGAACCGTATATAGATAATTACTGCCAACTATAATCCTATAGTTAAATCCCTTAAAAAATTATGATGGTATTGCGAATATAATTATATATAAAGCATAAAAAAACATCTAACCCTTTAATTTGTTACTATCACTGGATACAATAACAACTGAATAACCATTGTATACATAAAATTGCTTCAAAAATGAAAAATAAGTTTTGCAGGTTATGATAAAAAAGACTTGCAATAATACGCTGATATCACTATATTTAAGCAAGCGACGTGAACATCATTAAAAATAATTTTATTCTATATGGAAACCACATTAGACAAAGTACAGTTCAGACTAACGCAAAGCAGGGAAAAGCTTTTATTGGCCAGCATTTTCCTTGAGAAGAAAAAATATTGCGATTCAATACTATCCTCATACAGAGCAATTTTTTATGCAATACGAGTGTTGCTGGTGGGCAAGGATATAGATTCAGATGATCCTGATACCATTATAGAAATTTTTGAAAAATACCTTGATTCAACCGTTTTTCGTAATGCTGAAATAATTGAAATTGCAAAACGATCAAAAGAGATAAAAAATTATGTTGCTCATTCCAATAATCAAATTACCCATGATAATGCTGAAACAATGCTGAACAATGCATCAACTATTTTACATGAAGTTGAAAAGTATTATAATCATTACAATTTTAACAGCCACTAACGGTTGAAATAAACACATTCTTCCATTCTATTTTATTTTGCTGTTACGCTTTTTCATAAAAAGAAAATGTTTAACATAAGGATGAAACATCTCGGGAATAACGTTGATCTGCAATTCATCTGAATTATTAATAACCTGATCCGCTAAACTTTTTGTTATATCTTCAGTAGCAGAATCTATAACAGTTTTAAACCGTTTTACCACCTCTTTGTCAACGGCATCCATAGCTAATTTATTCATTGCCGTACACAATTTTAATAGATTAGTCTTTCTTTTACCCTTTGATGGTGATTTTTTTACATTAGATCTCGATGGCATTATACAATAAACCCCCCAAAATAATCATCAATGCTAAAAATAATTGTACATAATGTAAACATAATTTTCAAAAAAAATTTCCATGCACTATTGTATCAGACTGTGTATAA
Source organism: Spirochaetota bacterium (assembly GCA_035420565.1). GTDB lineage: Bacteria > Spirochaetota > UBA4802 > UBA4802 > UB4802 > UBA4802. The sequence goes on from DAOLVF010000055.1 coordinate 6,787, forward strand.
GCATGATTGCCGATACCATAGTACCATATAATGCAATAATCCAAAAAAAATTTTTAATACTTATATGACAACAAAACCATAGTTCAACACCTTGCCCGGCTGTTGATAAGCAAAAAATGGTTTTATAACTGATTATAAAAAATATAATAAAAAGACTTTTATTTACCGACAATTATCATGCATGAACCTCTGGTAATTATTTTATGGATGTTCCATGTCAGGCACATGCATTGGAAAAATGGTTTGTTATTTTTCCAAATAATGAAAAATTGATTTTTAGGGTGTCTATAAATCTTTTATGCAGGAGTATATCATATGACATGTGATAAATGCGGCGCAGAGATAAACAGGCTTAACCACTACTACATACCTGGCGATAAAAATACCAAAGGTAAACGTTACTGCATCCGATGCGCTAAAGAAGAAAAAATAGTTACACTTATTTAGATAAGCACTAAAAGTTTTACTAAAAAATGACATTTATAGTACAGGGTCATTGTAGCAACAACAAATAACTTGACATGGTTATAGATGCCATGCCATAATCCTGTGTATGGAAAATGATCAAATTTCTATTCTTATTGTTGATGATGAAGAAAAAATCTGCAATCGTTTAGATGCAGTTTTGCAACGGCAAGGCTATTATACTGTAGCTACCACACAAAGCGAACATGCTATTGAATATCTTTCACAACAACCATTTGATATAATTATTACTGATTTAAATATGCCACAAAATAGCGGTTTCCAGATAATGGAGTATATTCAGCAGGCGGGCATTAATATACTTATTATTGTTATAACTGGCTATGCATCGGTGGATACTGCAATACAATCCATTAAATTAGGTGCTTACGATTTTATTCAAAAACCATTTGATATTGAAACACTAAAATTAACCGTAAAGCGTGCAGCCCTGACTGTAAAACTAAGAAAAGAAAATGAACGGTATGTAGAAGAACTCAAAAAACTCGATAACCTGAAAAACGAATTTATCTCGATTGTTTCCCACGACCTCCGCTCACCCTTAGCAACTATTGGTGCCTATGTAAAATATCTTACCAAAAAAGAAGATTTTCCTGAAAAATATGTGCGCTATCTCTATATCATAGGAGAGATTGCTGAAAATTTATATAATCTGGTCAATGAACTACTGGATGTCTCCAAAATAGAACGCGGTATTTTACATTTAAACTATGAAGAAGTTGATATCAATACTGTTATCACATCAACAATCGAAACCTTTTCAACACTGGCAAAAGAAAAAAACAATGATATCATATATATACAAAAACCTGAGAACGCATTGATTAGAATCGATAAGATAAAGATAATCCAGGTTCTTAATAATCTTATAAGCAATGCAATCAAGTTTACCGAAAATGGCACCATAACCATAAAGGCAAGGTCAAGTGAAGATGGTATATCAATTGTTATACAGGATACAGGTATTGGCATAGATGATGAGCTTAAAAAAAGCATATTGGATCCCTATACTCTGCTGCACACCAATGGAACACGGGGCGAAATAGGAACAGGACTTGGATTAACTATATGCAAACGTTTTGTTGAACTTCATGGAGGTTCCATCTCAGTTGAAAGTGAAAAAGATAAAGGCAGTATATTTACTATTTTTCTTCCTTATACAATTACATAACCTTGCTGAGGCTGACCATGGCAAAGCAATTTCTTAAACTTAGTTTTTCAAAACGATATCCGCTTTTTATCATTGTCACCATCTCTTCATGCTGTATTGCTGTAATAATTGTAACTATCAACTTAATCTCTTCTATGTATACCACATCAGTTGACTATTCAAAACAACTATCCATTCAGCATATAGAGTCTATGAGCATGGTGCTGCACAAACTGATATCAGAAACTATCGTTAAACCTGATACTACGCATGATACCAATATTATACTGGATAAAAAAAAACTATCTCAACTTGTTGAACAAATCAATGCAATAGCTACATTTTATATTGCAAAACCAACTGATAATGACAGAAACTATATCGTGGTTGAAACTATAAAGGCTGCACCATTACAGGGTAAAATCATTACTGACCATTCAGCCAATTTCATCATGCGAAAAGGGCTGCTAAGGGTTACCGTTAATCCATCAATCAAAGACGACCCTTACAGCTATATTGAAAGCTATATGCCGCTCAAGTATAACAACAAGAATTATATCATTATTATTCACTGGCTGGTTCCCCATATAAGCATATTGCAAAACAAACATGCTGCCGACGTGCAATCCCTTATCCAGATAATTGCAATCATCATTCTTGTCACAGTTTTCATTATTACCTTTTTATCCATAATTCATTTTATGCGCACACGGTCCCTTTTACAGGAACTATCGCACAGCATTCAAAGTATTGCAAATGGGAATATGGACGTGATGTTAAATGACAGCATTGACAATGATCTTAAGACTATTGCTGTTTCTTTCAATTCACTTGCACAGGAATTTAAAAATAAGGATGAAGCCTTAAGAAAAATAAAAGAAGAAACATTTGCAGATATCTTTAAACAAGGGGTGCAGCGTTTAAAAGAAAATCAACTTGATGAAGCCATAGCATGTTTTATCACAGTAACTATATTTAAACCAAAAAGCTTTGCAAGCTACTTTAATTTAGGTGTGTGTTGTGCAAAAAAAGGTGAACTTAATAAATCAGTAGAATACTTTACACAAGCTCAAGAAATTAATCCTGACAATCAGCTAACCATGCGCTATATTGAAAAAATACGAGGCTTACAATAAGGTATAGCAGCACAATGTATGAGCAGTTAGTGCAAAAAGTTAAAAACCTGCCCTCAAAGCCGGGGGTGTATCTTTTCAGTGATGCAAAAAATGAGATCATTTATATTGGCAAAGCGTCATCGTTAAAAAAAAGAGTTTCTTCATATTTCAAGATGCACGTTGACGCAAAGACAAATGTGCTTGTTTCCAGCATCCATGGTATTGATTATATTATAACACAAAGCGAGATTGAAGCACTGCTTTTAGAAAGCTCACTTATAAAAAAACATAGGCCAAAATATAATATTCAGCAAAAAGACGACAAGCGATTTCCTTACATTGCTATCACACTGCATGAACAATTTCCACGTATTATATTTACCCGTAAAATACTATATAATGGCGATAAATATTATGGACCATTCACCGATGCTCAGGCTGCACGCAAAACGGTTTCGCTTATCAATAAAACATTTCAGTTGAAAACATGCAACAAAGAGATACCGTTAAAACCAGGACAGCGCCCATGCCTCAATCAACAGATTGGCAGATGCCAGGGGGTATGCACCGGTATCGTTTCCCAGGCTGAATATCGTAATGTTATACACACTGTGATGCAATTTTTAGATGGGAATATTGAGCCGGTGGTTGAAAATCTCACCGCTCTTATGAATACATATTCAAACTCCATGCGCTTTGAGATTGCAGCACAGATCCGTGATATGATATACAATATTCAGACAATAGCACAAGAACAGCATGTGGTAACTCCCCTGGGGCAAAACCAGGATTACATTGGTTTAACCGCACATCAGGATGAGGCATTTATTCTTGTATTTCAGTTCAGGCATGGAAGTCTTATTGGGAGGCGTATATTTGTCTTTACCAATGCAGAGTATACCAGAACATCGACTTTCATTGCACAGTTTATTGTACAGTACTATGCCAGCAATGAACCTCCACAATCAATTATTATCCCTGAAGCAACAGATGATAAACAAATCCTTGAACAGTACTGCTTAGAAAAAGCAACACAACCGGTAACCATTGCACTGCCCAGAACCAGTCATGAACAGGCGGTTATGAAGCTAATACAGAAAAATTTAGATCTTCTCGTTGCTCAAAAGATTGCTCCAGACCAGAAAAAAGCCCTTTTTGAGCTGCAACAGGTGCTTGCCCTCCCTGTACTGCCTGTAACGATAGAATGTTTTGATATATCAAATATTCAGGGTCAATTTGCCGTTGCATCCATGGTGCATTTTACTGATGGCATGCCCAATAAAAAAGAGTATAGACGATACCGAATTCGTGCTTACTTGCAGCCCAATGACCCCGGCATGATTCATGAGGTTGTGGGCAGGAGGATACAGCATTGCATAAACGAAAAACTGCCGTTGCCCGATTTGCTCGTTATTGATGGTGGCAAAGCTCAGCTTTCGCGCGCCCTTGAGGTACTCAACGCATTTGAATGTTCTATACCGGTGATTGCTCTTGCAAAACGTTATGAAGAAATATATACTCCACACGGTCATCCCCTGCGCCTTCCCGTTACATCGCCAGCATTAAAGCTATTGCAAACAATACGCGATGAAGCTCACCGCTTTGCCATTACCTATCATCGGAATCTTCGCGATAAAAATCTTACTGCATCAATTTTGGATGAAATACCTGGCGTTGGTATGCAGTACAAAAAAAAGTTGCTCCAGAACTTTGCAACTATCCAGGTTATAAAACAATCAGATATAGAAACTATTTCATCGCAGGCAAAAATCCCAAAAAGTGTGGCTCAAAAGGTATATCATTTTTTTAATGCGCAGAGTGAGAAGAAGCAATAACAGGTGTTTTTATTGTATGGTGCGATAGTTACTATATATCAATATATCAATAACTATCGTACACCCATCTGTACCAGCCCGTTATAAATAAATTGTACCGCCATAGCCGACAGGATAAGTCCCATCAACTTGCTGATTACCGAGATACCGGTGCGCCCCAGCAGTGTCTGCAATGGTAAAGCGATAGCCATTACCAGCATCGCTATCAAAAAAGTAGCGATAGAAATTATTGAAATAATGCCAAGCTTTACTATGTCACCCTGTGCTTGAGAGCTGAACATCAAAAGAGCCGCAATATTGCCGGGACCGCATAAAAAAGGAATGGCAAGCGGAAAAACGGCAATGTCGGTATCAAAATTATATTCTTCTTTATCATCAAACTGTTGTGTGCGGCGAGGACGTGCAAGCAGCATATCCATAGCAATAACAAACAACAGTATTCCCCCGGCTATCATAAATGAACCGGGTGTAATACCTATAAAGCGCAAGAATACGTGTGCACTGAATATGAAAAATAACGATACACCAATAGATATTACCGTTGCCTTGATTATGACTTTCTTACGGTATGCAGCATCATACGGTGCCAGATAAGCAACAAAAACTGGAATTAACCCCAGAGGGTCCACCACAAAAAATAAAGTAAAAAAAACTGTAGGGATAAAGCTTGCATCACTCATGGTTACACCGCAACATATCGCACATCCAATATCTCGGGCAGCCTTGATAACATGGTCAGCACATCTTGCGGCACGTCCTCATCTATCTCTAAAATAACCAGTGCCTTACCGCCACGCCGCGTCCGCGCCAGATGAAGGTTTGCAATATTGATATGGTGCTGTCCCAGAAACGTTCCAATAACTCCAATAACATTGGGGACATCATTATTGTGCATCACAAGCATTCTGCCTGACGGAATAAAATCAATGAGGTATTCATCAAAACGGACCACCCATGGTTGCTTTGCAATTACCGTACCCCATAGCTCACTTTTTAATGCTCCTTCTGCTTTCACCTGTATGAGATGCGCCCAATCACCCGCTTCGGTACTTTCTCCGCTGTGCACTTTAATGCCACGCTCTGCTGCAATAAACGTTGCATTAACATAATTTAAAGGCCTATCAATAAAGGGCGATAGTAACCCTTTAAGGTAAGCTGCCGTTAAAGGATCCTTGCTGAAATTACCAAATTCACCGCAGTAGTATATCTGTACAGAAGAGATTTTGCCGTCTAACATTATTGCCTGAAATCTGCCCATACGCTCCATACAATTAATAAACGGCTTCATGAAATTGTACTGATTCATATCAACCGATGCAAAGTTTACACTATTTTGCACAACACTCCTGGTGAAGTAATCAACAATTGTTTGGGCAGCTTCTATTGCTACTGAAACCTGGGCTTCATAGGTATAAGCTCCTAAATGAGGTGTGAGGATTACATTGTTAAGTTCATGGAATGGTGGCAGGTTGTCAGGCGGTTCCTGTGTGTAAACATCAAGCGCAGCTCCAGCAATACGTTTTTCTTTTAATGCATTATATAAATCCTGCTCGTTCACTATTCCACCGCGAGCACAATTAATGATGAACACACCTGGATTAAGTTTTTTTATAACATCTGCATTAATCAAATTGTTTGTTTCATCGGTAAATGGTGTGTGTACACTGATGAAATCAGCCTTTTTCCAGATTGTATCAAGATCAACTATATCAATATCCAGTGCTGTCAGCTTCTCCTTTGCTACATAAGGATCAAATCCCACAACATTCATGCCCAATCCCTTGCACAATTTAGCAAGCTCTGACCCCACACGTCCCAATCCAATAATCCCTATGGTTTTTCTTCGCAGTTCTGTCCCTTCATATTTTTGTCTTTCCCATTTTTGCTGTTTCATTGAAGCATACGCCTGCGGTATATTACGCGCAAGTGCACAGATAAGGGTAATTGCAAATTCAGCGGTTGAAACGGTGTTCCCACCCGGTGCATTGGTAACAATAATACCTTTAGCCGTTGCACTTTCTACATCAACATTATCCACACCTATACCGGCTCGTGCTATTATCTCCAATTTTGCACCAGCATCGATGATATCCATGGTAACATGCGTTGCTGAACGAATAATTAAAGCCTGTGCATTCGCTATCTCCTTTTTTAAATCATCAGCTTTTAATCCAGGTTTATACACTATATCAAAATC
>DAOLVF010000056.1:0-2267 GCA_035420565.1 Spirochaetota bacterium
GAGCTTTACTGCTATGTTCGCAACAACACCATGCTTGCAAGGTTTAAACGCTCAGCAGCTTTTACCATACTGGAAAGGCTTGAAGAAAGTGATGACATTTTTTATGTAACTATCGCCGGCAATAAAATTGTCCTTGAAGAAAAAAAATAAATGCTTACATTAAATCAAGTGGATCAATATCTACTTCTATATAGGCGTTATGCACATCCATATTTTTTTTGCATTGTGCTATCATCCCACTTAATGCATCAACGCTGCCTGATTTCAATACAATGTGATAGCGGAAGTATGAAGCTATTTTATACAGCGGTGCCTGTGACGGTCCTAAAATAGTGATGCCAGGATAGTGCGCTAACAGCTCATCCAGCTTTTTTTTATAAAGCGTTGCAACCTGTGCCACCTCATCTTCATCTTTACCACGGATAACCAGCCGTGCCAGCCGTACATACGGAGGATAGTTCAAGGCTTTTCGGTACGATAGTTCCCTTTGACAAAAACCAATGTAGTCATAATTTTTAAGATGATTAAAAAGCGGATTGTCAGGATTAATTGTTTGCACTATGACTTTACCTGCAATATCGCCCCTGCCCGACCTTCCTGCAACCTGTACCAGCAATGCAAAGATGCGTTCTGCTGCTCGGAAATCCGGAAGCGATAACCCAATATCTGCCATAATAACGCCAACCAGTGCCACATTGGGAAAATCAAATCCCTTTGCAACCATCTGAGTACCAAGCAGAATATCAATCTTCCCCTGCTGCATGTTGCTGACAACCTCAGCAACAAAGTTCTTCTTTCGTGCAGTATCCTGATCCATGCGCACAATAGTAGCCAGAGGGAACATCCTGGTTAATAGTTCTTCTATGCGCTGAGTGCCGCTGCCAACATATATTAAATTTTTTGAACCGCAGTGTTCACACTGCTCAGGGATGGTGGACTCATAATGGCAATAATGGCATAACAATTTTTTTTTATGATAGGTCATGCTTATGCTGCAATGAGGACACTGTACGCTCATGCCGCAATCATCACATATAACACGAGGTGCAAATCCCCGCCTGTTAAGCAGTAGTATAACCTGTCTTTTTGCTTCAATTGTCTTTTTAATTGCCATCAGCAGTTGATTGGTAATTATTTTATTGCCACCTGAAGCTTTTACAGGCAGTATTTCAAGCTGTGGCAGTGTTGCATTGCCAAAACGCCTGTGCAATGTATGCATCATTATTCTTTTTCCCTGCACTGCGTACAGCGTTTCCAGTGATGGAGTTGCCGAACCCAATACAAGCATGCTGCCTTCATTTTTATGGCGGTACCATGCAACGGTGCGTGCATGATAGCGTGGCGTACTGTTTTCTTTATACGAGGCATCGTGCTCCTCATCGATAATGATAAGCCCAACATGTGGTGCCTGCATAAATATAGCCGAGCGAGTACCAACAGCAATCGCAGCATCCCCATGGTAAAAGCGCCGCCAGCTTAACAACCGCTCATTAGGACTCATGCCGCTGTGATACATCACAAGGCTGTTGCCAAATACTTCCTTAAGACGCATAAACATCTGCGATGATATACCAATCTCGGGCACCAGGTATAACACCGATTGATTGCGCCTAATCATCTCCCTGGCTAATGCAATGTAAACCTCTGTTTTGCCGCTTCCGGTTATACCATAGATGCAGTGTGCCTTTTGCCCTTGCTGCAGTATTGCCTGCTGTATGTCTTCCTGTTCAGGGGTAAGGGTAATTTCAGAGTAACTATCGCCCGCAAAAAAAGTCTTTTGTCTTGTTTTATACGATTTTCCGGATGGCATGGTAGTGCTCACAGCCTCGCCAAAATAACATACATAGTGATGCGCAATAAATTGCGCCATAGCAAGCAGGCGCTCATCAAAGATTGGTTCATCGTCAATTATTTTTGCAACAGGCTTAATTTCAAAATCAGGTTTTTGTGAATGAACATTGACAACACAACCGATTATTTTTCTATTGTTGAAGTCAACGACAACCCGCATCCCTTTTGTGATCGGGAACTCTGCTGTGCTATAGGTAAACAAACCTTCAACAGGCAATCCAACGGCAACATCAGCAAACATATCGCTATTTTTCATCCAATGTTGCCCTGACTAATTTGAGGGTTTTCCATGCATCTTTTTTTAATTCAGGATTTTTAATTAATGTTATTGGGTGCTCTATGCCAAACCATTGAACGGCATCCATGCTTTTTATTATTTTCCGCATGGGGAGCATTTCGCCCATAACTATAATGAC
>DAOLVF010000056.1:2367-5247 GCA_035420565.1 Spirochaetota bacterium
TTTTTATCAAACTGTTTTAATGCCTTTATAATATACTCTTTTTCAAATTGCTCTCGAGCTTTCTTTAAACTTGATGAATCCTTCACTATGGTATCTTCGTAATCATACGATTCAATATGCTTCTTTATATCATCAAGCTCAATAACCTCTGATGGCACCATTATGGTAAGCCGTTCAATGACATTTTTAAGTTCGCGCACATTGCCCGGCCATGCATAGTTTACCATAAAATGCATAGCGCTGTCGCTCATCTGTTTAACGCCCAGACCATGTTCACGAGCAAACTTTTCAAGAAAATAATCCACTAAAAGCGGTATATCGTCCTTGCGCTCAGAAAGTGGAGGGACATAAATGGGAATTACATTTAACCGGTAATATAAATCCTCTCTAAAACGTCCCTGCTCAATAGCCTCTTTTACATCAACATTGGTTGCAGCAATAACCCGCACATCAACGGTTATAACGTCATTGCCGCCTACTCGCTCAAACTGTTGCTCCTGCAATACACGCAATACTTTAGCCTGAGCGCTCTGACTCATATCGCAAATTTCATCAAGAAAGATTGTACCCTTATCAGCCAGTTCAAATTTTCCCAACCGCCGGGCAAGTGCACCGGTAAATGAACCCTTTTCATGGCCAAACAACTCGCTTTCAATGAGTTCATCAGGGATCGCTGCACAGTTAACCTTTATGAATGGTTTATCACTTCGTTTTGATTTTCGGTAGATAGCTCGTGCTACCAGTTCCTTGCCTGTGCCATTTTCACCCGTTATAAAAACACGAGCATTGGTTGCAGCAGCAGTATCAATGATGCGTTTAACCTCCTGCATTGGGATGGAATTGCCAATCATCTCATCTTCCATGGTGATGTTCTTTTTTAATATAACATTTTCACGCTTAAGCTGTATCTGCTCAATGGCGTTGTTCAGCGAGGTTATAACACGTTCCATGGAAGGTGGCTTTTCCAGAAAATCAAAAGCACCAAGCCGTGTAGATTTTACTGCAATATCAATTGAACCATGACCTGATATCATGATGACTGCGATATCATTCTGCAACTGTTTTATCTGCTGTAAGACCTCCATCCCGTCAATATCAGGAAGCCATACATCTAAAAAAACCACATCACATTCATTGGATTTTACAAACTGGAGAGCATCTTTTCCATTCTGGACAGTATACACCACATGGCCTTCATCCTGCAGGATTGCCTTCATGGTGTTTAATATATTTTTTTCATCATCAACAACTAAAATCTTTGCCATAGTTACAACCTTATTGCTGTGGGATAGTTATGGTAAACTTAGTCCCCTGTTTTAATGTGGAGCTGCATACGATAGTGCCTTTATGATCAATAATAATCTTTTCCACAATAGCAAGCCCCAATCCCATACCATTTTCTTTAGTAGAAAACGTTGGTTCAAAAACCTTTTCAATTTCGTCATCCGGAATGCCAACACCATCATCACTAAAAGCAATGGTTAACGCTCCCTGTTGACTATCATAAGCAGTAGATACTGTTATTACATGTCCATTTGCTTCAATAGCATTCTGAATTATATTTAAGAATGCCTGCCGTAATAATGTTTTATCACACATAACAGGTGGTATATCAGGTTTTAAGTCAAGCACAAATGAAATTTTATCATTATCGTAATACATCGCAATACAATTTTCAATAATCTCGTTAATACTCTCCGCTTGCAGGTTTATCTCCGGAAGCCTTGCAAATTTTGAAAACTCCGAAAGCATATTCATAAGTATTGTTACTTCCTCTATAATTGTATTTGTTGCTTCTTTAAGGATGGAGGAAAAATCTGGATGATGTTCTTCATACCGTCGGGACAACCGCTCTGCCGATAACCGTATAGGTGTCAGGGGATTTTTAATTTCGTGGATGAGCTTTCGTGCTATATCGCTCCATGCCTTCAATTTCTGTGTTTGATACATCATCTTCTTACCCTGATCCAGTTGTTTTGCCATCTGGTTAAATGATTCGTAGAGCAATGCCATCTCATCCTGTTCCCTGCGTACCAGATTTATGTTAAAATTACCCTTTGCAATCTTTTCAGCGGCTTCAACCAGCTCATATACAGGCTTTGTAATGCTCTGAGATAGTATTAAACTAAGAACTATCGCAAGCAATATAATCCCAATTGATATCATGATAAGGGCAATTCCAATGCCGGTTTGGAAATACGGTTTTAAAAATTCCTGCTTTTTATATTCACTAAATGAAGTATTGATAAACTCAGAAGTAGAAAGTAAATCCCTTGGTATCAATCGATACATTACAATGCAATACTGACCATATTGTGTATATGCCACTGAATACATTTGATCATCAATTGCCAATCTGCTGCATGCTATTGCGTTTGTTACCTTTGCTATTTCCAGAAAAGTATTAATGTCATTTTCAACGCGTTCCCTGTCTGCGTATAGAAACAATGATTTTATGCGGTTGTTCAAAATACCTTTATGTTCGATAGTTGTTACATATAGATAGGATTGCGAAAATGTATACCGTTTTTGAAATGAAGCATTGGTAATATTAGCCACACTTACAAAATTACTATCAAGATCGTACCTGAGTTGTTCTAATTGTCGTATTAAACCATTGTCAATCGACAGTATTTGCTCATTTGCCATATCAACAGATCGTTCAAGGGCTATCATTGTTTTTTCTGTAAAAAACTGACTGATGGTAGTGTTCAAAATGTTGCTGGTAATAACGATGATTGGTATCGTTGGGACTATCGCTATAACAATAAGAGCTAATGCTATCTTTGCTCGTATACTGCCGCCACCGTAAAGACCATCAGGATGCACCCTGAGCCTGAATGCCAGCACAATAAAAAATACAGCAGCAGCCAGCGGTAT
>DAOLVF010000056.1:5347-8452 GCA_035420565.1 Spirochaetota bacterium
ATAATTAAATATCAGGTTAAGGGGAAAATATAGTTTTACCGAACTAAATGAAACACGAATACGTATAGAATAGTTTGATTTCCGTAAGGTATAGGCATTGTCAATAACTATCTGCTGATTATTGAAAAGTTCTTCAATAATTGATTCATCACTATAATACAGTGTGGGAACATTTGATCGGGACACAATATATGCCTTTTTAGAAAAATCAAATTTAACTTTTTTCTTAACCGTACTTGTTTTTATTACATTTTTGGGTAAAAGAGGCAGTACAGGATTTTCAACAATCTCAACAACATATTCAATCCTCCCTTCCAATCCTCGCTTTAAGGCTTCCAGTATATCATAGGTTTTAACATCGGTAATTGAAATGGTAACTATGAGCTTAGTTGAATCAAATCGCACATCATTGTATACCACATTCTGTGCAAACAATGTGTGCGAGCACATTAACACAATAACAATGGTGATAATACAAAGTAATTGCTTCATTGGAAATTAACTGGATGTGATAGCATCAAACATATAGATTTATTGCTACTGGTGTTTTCAAAGGATGTCTTAAAACTTTGTTTGCTTTTCCAGTACGGATAATAAATATTTTTATTATAGTCATGAGCTGAATTTACAGCATCAACTACAGAAAACACTCTTGTAAAAAATATTGAAAACAATAGCCCCACAACCATATATTGATCTTTTTTATCAATATCCGACCAGTTTACATCTTCGGAACCATGCGAATATTTATCAGATATATGAAATAACATGAAAACCAGTAAACTTTTTTCGGCAATATCGGCAACCAAAAACGCCGAACCTTTCTTATAATTTTGAGTATAAAATTGTCCTAAACCGCTCCACGACCATGATAAAACACCGGCAATAAAAGGGTCTTTCCGTTCAGGCTCTTCAAAAAAAATTGGCACATCAGCGGGTACTTCCTGAAGCGGCAATGGCTTATAAACATTTTTTCCATTTTGTGCAAAAACTACTGTAGAGCACAGAAGTACCATACAGGTTGTAGTTATCCTATAAATGCGAGGAAAAAGCAAGATACATACCTCCATCATTGTTACATCCCATATCAAGTTGTGGATATTTTTGAATAAGGTTCTTTCGTTTTTGCTCCAGTGTGCTATTAAATGAATAAGCACTCTTCACGGCATCTATGATATTAAAAATATGGATCAGTGATAGTGCTGCAACTGTTACATAAAATAAATGCTTCCTCTCAATACTGAATAAACCCATATCCGTTTGGTTTGCATCAACTTTAAGGTTAAATCCGGAATCACCACCTGCTTTGAAGTTAAAATCCAGAAAATAAAACATCGACCCAATAATAATAGTGTATTCAGTAATAAGGAATGCAGCCCCTTTTAGCTTTTCATCACAATAAAACTGGCCAAGCCCGGGCATATAAAATGAAAGTATACCTGAAAAAACAGGGTCTTTCTTTTTTTCAAATAATGTTTTTATTTCTTCATCAGTAAGCGATAGTTCCTGTTTATGTTTTGACTGAGCAAAACTATTCACTGGCAAAAGCAGCATTATTGCAATGAGAATCCAGATAGCATATTGTGATAATGAGCAACAATGTTTCATTTTGAAGCCAGCTCTGCAAAATCATTTTCAATTAATGCCGATAACCTGTTAACTGCTTCTTCTTCCATTTCACCATCAGCACGTATTGTCAGGAAGCTTCCCTTTGTGATAGCCAGCCCTAACACAGACATGATTGATTTCCCATTTGCTTCCATTTGTCCTTTAATTAAATAAATATCACAGGGGAACTTCATTGCTTCACGTACAAGTATTGAAGCGGGCCGCGCATGGACACCAGCATCACTTTTAATTTTCACCTTTTTCTCTTTCATAATCTTCATTCTCCCGTACAATCCATTCCTGAATCTTTTTATCAAGTTCCTGAGCGGAAAATACCCCTATTTTTTTAAGCCGCTGATTAAGCGAAGCCGTTTCAATAATTATCGGTATATTCCTTCCTGGTCGTACCGGTACAATAATATAGGGAACTTCAATATCAAGAATAGTATATAACTGCTCTTCAATTCCCAATCTATCATAATGGGTATTTGCATCCCATTCCTGCAGTTCAGCAACAAGCTCAATACGCTTACGGTTTCGTACTGATCGTATACCAAATATATCACGCACATTTAAAATTCCAATACCCCGTATTTCCATATGATGGCGTATCAGTTCAGAACCGTTTCCCATAAGCAACGATTCGTCAATCTTTTTAACCTCTACCAGATCATCTGCAATTAAGCGATGCCCACGTTCAATGAGCTCAAGCGCTGTTTCGCTTTTACCAACACCACTTTTACCAATTAGGAGTATACCAATTCCAAAGACATCTACCAGTGTACCATGGATAGTAACCGATTCAGCAAATGCAGCCTCAACAATATGCGTTAGCAAACTTATAAATCGTGTTGTTGGATATCTGGTTACAAATGTTGGGACTTTATATTTTTTTGCAAAATCTATAAATATTTCATCCGGATATTCATTGTGTGTATATACACAACTGACTATATCATACGAGAAGAATTTATGGTATATCTCCTCGCGTCGTTCTCGGGATAATGTTTTGATATATGCAGTTTCACCCAGACCAAATATCTGAATGCGATCATAAGCAAAATAATCAAAAAAGCCAGCCAGGGTAAGCCCCGGCCGGTTAATTTCTATCGCTGTTATAGCCTTATCTAAACCTTCACTGCCAGCAACAAGCGTAAGCTGAAGATCTATCTTCTGAGTATTTTCTAAAATATCATGAATGCGTAGATACTTTTTCATTTCTCTTTTCTAAAATGCTGGCACTAATAATTCAAGTGATTTTCCTTTTTTATAAATAATATTTAAAAAATGTGTTTCAGAGTTAAAAAATACCATGAACGGGACATCACTTTTAGTTATTTCTACAACTGCATCATCTACTGACATAATTTTAACAGAGCATGAATTTTTCTTTATAAATTTAATCTCAGGATTGATCAATGATTCTTTCTTAACATCCAGTGAATATACATTGAATTTAGATGGATCAAAATTGTTATTTTGTATCATCTCAAAAGG
>DAOLVF010000056.1:8552-11509 GCA_035420565.1 Spirochaetota bacterium
TTCTTTATATCGCACAATTTGTTGCTCAATCTTATCAAGCAAAAGATCTATGGAGGAATACATATCTCCTGCTTTTTCCTTTGCATAAAACTGCACACCATCACCATTAATTGTAATTTCTGCCACATGATCCTGCCGCTCAATGAACAAGCGTATGTGCATATCAATCAACTGATGAAAATACTTTGTAAGTTTTGTTAGCTTTTTCTCAGCATATTCGCGTATGCTATCAGACACTTCAAAATTTCTACCTGTGATTGTTAAATTCATGGTTACCCTCATCCTTAATCAAATATAATTTTTTACGAATATGTGATGCAGGGATAGACAACATATCCCTGTATTTTGCAATAGTTCTACGAGCAATATGAATACCTTCACCCCTTAAGATGTCAAGTATTTCCTCATCACTCAAGGGATTATGTTTCAGCTCACTATTGATGAGCTCTTTGATGCGCTTTAATATTGTATCCTGTGATGTTTCATCGTTATGTTCAGATTTAACCTTCTTTACAAAAAAATATTTAAATTCAAAAACGCCCCATTTTGTTTGAGCATATTTATTAGCAACAGCACGGGCAATTGTTGATTCATGAAAGCCCAATTCTGATTCTAAATCTGCATAAATCAACGGTTTTAAAAAACCCTGCCCCTTTTGCAAAAACTCTTTTTGCCTGTTCATAATAGCGTAAGCAACTAACAATAAAGTTTCATTCCGCCTTCCAATATTCGTGATTAAATTTTTTGCTGAACTAACCTTTTCATGTATAAATTGACGTGTTTTTTCATCAACTTTTTTTTGTTTCAACATCTGGACATACTTAGCATTGATATAAAGTCTGGGAATCCAATTATCCACCAGTTGTATAACTACTTCATCATCAATCACCTGAACCTCTATATCAGGACGAACATAGATAGGTTTGCTATTTAAATAGAGTGCACCGGGAAAAGGTGTTAGATTTGTCAGCAATATTGCTTTTTCTTTAACTTCCTCTCTGCGAATATTCAAATTTTTTGCTATCCTGTCATATTCAAGGCGCTGTATGTTTGGTAAATAATTCTTGATAATCACCTGCAACAGATCATCCTCTGGATAGTAATACTGCGCCTGCACCATGAGCGATTCCGTAACATTGAAAACCCCACACCCAACAGGCTCCACAGTATTGAGTACAACAAGAAGACTGTCTAATTTTTCTGAAGCAATATTGTAATTATTCTGGATAAACTCTTTTGAAACTGTTAAAAAACCATTATCATCCAGACTTGTAATCAATTGCTCCAATATATCAATATCTTCCTGCGGCAATGACAGCATCCGTATCTGTGATAACAGATGTTCCTGCAATGACTCATTCCTGGTAACTATCTCCAAAACATTTTTTTTATCAAAATCATTTTGTATACCGGTATCACTTGCATCAGCGTATTCAATAGAGAACTCCTCAGCTTTTGATGCAACAGTACCTTCCATTTCATTTTTAGCGACATCTTCAAGCGATTCAAATCCTTCATTGAGAGCATCATCACATTCTAAAACTGGATTTTCCTGCAACTCCTGCAATAATATCTCCTCCAGTTCAAGAGTGGAAATCTGTAATAAATCTAATGATTGTCTAAGAGTTTGAGTAAGACGTAAACGCTGGGTTTGTACTACATCAAGCTTTAATAAAGCCATTCATTTCCTCGCACTAATCGCCTTCAATTCAAATGTTAAATTCTTTTTCACATATTCTATTTCTTTGCCTACGTATAAATATACAAAAATAGTATTGGCAACGTCTATTTAAATTGCATATTTAACAAATATTTTCCATGGATGCACGTATAAAATCTTTAAACAATGGATGCGGCTTTACAGGTTTTGATTTAAATTCAGGATGAAACTGAGTACAAATAAACCATGGATGATCAGCATATTCAATAGTTTCTACAAGGTTGCTTTGAGGATTAAACCCTGAGAATATCATGCCATGCTTTTCAAATAGTTGTTTATATTTTAGCGTAAACTCAAATCTATGGCGGTGACGTTCCATAACCGAATCAGTATTATAGATTGATTTAATTCTGGTATTATCTTTAAACATACATAAATAAGCTCCCAGCCGCATGGTGCCGCCTAATTTATCGATCAACTCCTGTTCTTCAAGAAGGGAGATAACCGGATAAGGTGTGGTGGGATCAAATTCAGTTGAATTTGCGTTTTCCATGCCACATCCATGACGAGCAAATTCAATAACAGCACATTGCAACCCTAAACAAATACCAAACAGCGGTATTTTATGTGTTCGGGCATATTCAATCGTGGCAATTTTACCTTCAATTCCCCTGGTACCAAAACCACCAGGTATTAATATACCATTAACATTTTTAAAAAGCTCTTCCAGTGAATTCATGTATTTACGTTCTATCTCTTCCGACTCAATCCTTTGTATTTCCAGTTCCGCATTATTTGCCACAGCCCCATGGATTAAAGCTTCATATATAGAGCGGTATGAATCCTGTAACGAGATATACTTGCCAACTACAGCAATCGTAACCTTTTTCTTAGGATTCATCAACGAAGTAAAAAACGTATCCCACGCGGGGATATGCAGTGGTTTAACAGGCAAACCAAAATGTTCCAGTACAACCTCATCATACTGATTTTCATGCAGCATATATGGTATCTCATAGATTGAGTGACTGATGTCAACTGCTGAAATAACATACCGTTCCGATACATTACAGAATAATGCAATTTTGCTTTTTAATTCATCGCTTAATGTTCGAGCAGACCTGCAAAGAAGAATATCCGGTAGTATTCCCAATTCCATAAGCTCTTTTACTGAATGCTGGGTTGGCTTTGTTTTCTGTTCGCCTGCTACGGTAATAGTAGGGACCAGTGTTAAATGAACATTCAATACACGGGATTTCCCTAATTCCTGACGTATCTGCCGTATTGATTCAAGGAA
>DAOLVF010000056.1:11609-13478 GCA_035420565.1 Spirochaetota bacterium
CTTCTGTAAAGAAAATTTATTAATTTTTATTCAATAGGACAATACCATGACCGAAAAAAGAATTCATCCACGAAAAGAATGCTATATTAAAACAAAATTTGATTACTTTGAGGGAGATCCTGAAACAGTAAGCGTAAATCAAAAGCCAGCCAAAAGTTCAAAAGGGTATATACTGAATGTAAGTATTTCAGGAGCCTTTTTAGTTTGTAATTGTCGTGTCAGTGTACAGATGCCAATTAAGCTTTATTGTAAAATACAAAACACAAAATTAGAATTAGAGGGCGAAATTGTACGAACAGGGATGGTGCAAAACAATCCTTCTGAGGTAGCGCAACGCTATGCAGCAAAAAATGTTAAGGGCGATAGTTATATAGCTATACGCTTTAAAGAGCTTTTACCTCAATCAATCATTGAGCAGGTATAACATAGCAGGTACAATGAAAACTAAATTTATCCGTATCGACGATGTATCCGAAATCGACACATCTAAAATTGGTATATTTGATATGGCCAATCGTTACATCGACAAATATGGCAACATGTATGGATTACGGTATAATCGCGATGTAAAAAAGATAGAAGTAGTAAAGATCATGCGTACACAAAAAAAACATGCTACCTATTTTTCACAAAAAATACAAATGCGACCTGAAAAACCAGAAGCCCCTCATAATGATGACTATCTGGGCGAGGAAATGGAGTTTGATCCTGAAGCATGTATTAACCATATCGTTGAACTTAGTAAAACACATAAAAACCGTCTTAGCGGCATTATCATGAACATTGCAAATTCAAACATTATTGCTGATACCGATAAGATGTTATGGAATACCATGAACGATTTATTCAGGAATATAGATATGGATGCCATTCAGCAGTTAGAAAAGATTGCCGACCTGTATAACGAATTTAATAATTATCCTCGCTCAATCATCTACTATCAATCAAAATTAGATACAAAACATCGCAAAATCCTGGATGAAATTCCTGCAGAATCGTCAAAATTCCGTTACGTTAAGTACTATGAGATGTGGTATATAACAAAAACAACATATAAAACAATCATCAAACTGCTCAATGATATACGATTTTTGCTTGAACAACAGCATATAGAAGATAAAAGAAATCTCACCCCATTTCAAAAACAGACCTGCTCTGATGCTTTAACATCTATTGATAATACTATCACCGAAGCTAATACCATTCTTGCTGACTGCGGCATGGTTGAAGAGCTTATAAATACCAGTAAAGCATTTATTGGTTAATAATCACAACCCTGTTTTTTTCTAAATCATTTTCAATATGCTCTTTTACCTGCTTGTTACCCACTATGACAATAATATACCCTTTCATAGCATTTACCCATGCATGGGAAATCTGTTCTCGGGAAACTTTAGCAAGTGCATCAGGATATTCATTAATATATGTGCCGGGCAATCCATGATAATCCATCCATAAATAATAACCAGCTATTGAGCGCAATGAATCAAATGTAAAGATATAGCTTTTAATCATTGCATCTTTAGCCCACTGAACCTCTTCATCAACCGGGCCGCTGCTGCCAAATTCATGAAATAATGTTTCCATAAGTTCAACCGTTGTCAACGTTGTGGCAGCCTGTGTTTGGGCATATGCCAGAAATAAACCTGTATTTTTCCTAAATCGCATGATTGAACCGGTGGCATATGCATATCCACGCTTTACCCTTATTTCGTTCATAAGTCGCGAATTAAACGATCCTCCACCAAAAATGTAATTACCCACCTCAAGAGCATACCTATAAGGATCTTTTATTTTGGGGGCGATAGTAGCCATAACAATAGTTGATTGTGGTATATCCTTTTCAATGAAATAGATTGTTTTGCTGCT
>DAOLVF010000057.1:0-10218 GCA_035420565.1 Spirochaetota bacterium
AAATGAGCCTTTTTCAACTATACAAAAAATTATTAATCAAATAATTGGCTATATTATTCAGGATGAAGAAGAATTCAATAGTGTAATAGTATCTATTATAAAAGAGTTTGCAATCTTTAGAGATCAGCTATTAAAAATATTCCCAATTGCTGATCTAATTTTTAAACATAATACTCATTCATTAAAAAATGGACCAACCAGTCAATGGATTAATAAAAGCAGTGAAATAAATTCATTGATTTTGCATGTATTAAGCTTAATAGCAGATGAATTAAACAAATTACATTATAAACTTATCATTGTAATTGAAGATATACAATGGAGTGATTTTTCTTCACTTGAAATTATGAAAAGTATTAACGAGCATATTGATGCTATTAATCTTTTTATGATTATTACCATGCGTTCAGAATTTGAAAATAATGATATTGTAAAAGGAATTATTCACAACAAAACAAGCCTTAAAATAAATTTAGTACCTTTGAATTATCCAGAAACCTGTGAATTGGCATTTTCAATGTTGCAACTGGAATTTAATAAATACACCAATGTATATAACCATATATATAGAAAAAGCAAGGGGAAACCATTAGAAATAATTGCAATCAGTAAATTTTTATTAAACAAGAATATCAACTCATATTTAAGTGATAATGATGATGTAATGGATGCTATTATTGACTTTGATGAGATTATATCCCGTCATATCAATAAATTAAATATCAATGAAAAAAATTTGCTGGATATCCTTGCAATTATGGGGAAAGAAATATCAATAAAAACATTAGCATCTATCATGAATATTGATGAATTAGAACTGCTATCATTATTAAAGTCTTCATCTATACTTGATATTATAAAAATTGATATTCATCCTTACGAAGTTAATTTTATCAATTTTATCAATGATAAGTTACGAGATACCTATGTAGCATCAATTGACCCGGAAAGGAAAAAGATGATACATAAAAATATTGCTGAATATTTTGCCAGTAATATCGATATGTATGATACTGCAATTTATGATATCATTTACCACTATATAAACATCAGCGAAATTGAAAAAGCTCTACAGTATATATTTGATGCGGTAAAAAAGGCAAAAGAAATTTATGGGTATCAGGATATAATCAAAATTCTCAAGATTATTATTGATGCAATGTCGGTAAAAAATACTCAAAAAGAACATGAAATATATTGTGATTTGATTTTAGAATTGTCAAATTTATTAATAGTAACGGGTCAGCTTGATGAAGCAAAATATTACATTAACCAATTAAATGTTAATACATTGGATGATGAACACAAGCTTAATCTTTATTCATTATATTGTGATTTGCATTATAAAAAAGGAGAATGGATCAATTGCGAAAAATATGCCAGAAAAGGATTAAAGATTATCCATGAACAATTGCCTGATAATAAACAGGTTATTTTTTATATAATAAAAGAATTGTTAAAAGCATTATTTTCCCCATTATATACCTTCATTCCCTTATCATCAACAAATAAACAACGAAAAATAAAAATATTTAATTTTTTAGAACCATTAGGGATGAGCTATGTGTTGAGCAATACCTTAAAGTTTTTATATATAGGATTGCGTAGCAGAAACATAGCTTATAGGATTGGATATTCAAAACAAATGTGTATTAGTTTATATGCACGTGCAGGTATTGCAATGATTATTGCGTTATATCCATTGTCTATATTCTATTTAAAAAAATCCAGAAAGGTTAGTAAAAAAATAGATGATAAATGGCTGGAGGCAAAAACTTATGAGCTTGAAGGTTATTGCAATGAATGGCAGGGAAACTATACTAATGGAATAAATAATTTTAATAAAGCTATTGAAATGTTTACAAAGCTTGGGGATGTAAAGGAATTACTGATGTCATTAAACGGATTGGAACATTGTTACTATTATACAGGAAATTATTTTAAAGCTGAATCAATAAATCAAGAATATTTAAATATTGCAGAAAAAATTAATGATAGTTATTCCATTACCGCTGCTTACATTTATTTTGCACAGATTGAGCGTGAAAAAGGTAATTATGAAAAATCGGAAAAGTATGCATACGATGCATTCAATGTAAGTAAAAAGGAAAATATTCTATTTAATCAATGTTCAGCGTTGAATGAACTTGGTGCTACAGCAATAATGAAAAAAAATTACACGGCAGCCGTTGATTTTCTGATAAATGCTCAACAGATTATAGCAGACAATAGTTTTATACCTCAGTATGTATATCCTGTATATTGTAATTTTGCTGATGCGTTGATAAAATTGCATCAAAGTTCAAAAAACACAATAGATGATATTCATAGTAAACAGTTACGTCATAAAATGAAAAAAGCAATTTTTACGTCCATAATGAAAACTTTTTATTTACCAACTCATTTTGCCAGTTCATTACGAGTTGCAGCTTTATATTTCTTTGATGTGAAAAATAAAAAATTATTTTCAGATATACTATTCTGGTTAAGTCATATAGTTGGCGAAAAGTACCATAGAAAGTACGAGGTTGCAAAAACTTGTTATGAATATTCGCAAATGCTTATTGATGTTGGTAGCAACAGGGTTGATGATTATATTCAGAAGGCTTTCAATTACTGTACTGAGATAGGTGCTCATGAATTACATGCAAAATTAAACATGATACTTGGCTATGATGAAGAAAATAGATATAAAGATTTTATAGAAAAATCAATATATGGTGAATTAATAGCATTTGAAAAAAATCAATTATTAAATAAAAAAATCATTGAGTATAACAGTCACAACGATTATATAAAGGCTATAGTAGCCATATTACATGAATTATGCAAAATAGTATTAGCCGAAGGAAGTATTATTGGAGAATGCAGTAATAGTGAATTTTCATTGCATCACTGTTGTAACATTAATGAACATGATGCAAAAAACTTTTATATAAAAGAATATGCAGATTATTCGCTATTTAATAATTTTCCGTATATCGTTACGCATAACATAGATGGTATCGATTTCCAGTTGCTGTATATTCCTGTTCAACAACAAAATCTAATAATTATCTTTTATTCACGGTATAATTTTTTTACGGAAACTATCGCCAGAGAAGTTTTGGATTTCCTATTATCAATCAGAAAAATTGTAGCTGAAAATGTTGAAAAAACAAAACAAAAAATAAATAAATCTACTGGAGAAACGATATCGTATAAACTTGAAAATAAAATTCAATTAGCAAAAGATTACATAGAAAATAATTATCAGTATAATATTTCAAAGCATGATATTGCCACTGTTGTAGATTTAAATGCTGACTACTTCGCACGCTTATTTAAGCAATTAACGGGTGAGAATATAGGGGACTATATAAATAGAATAAGAGTAGAAAAGGCTTCTGAACTTTTAATAACGACAGATAAAAAGATAATAGAAATAGCTTTTGATGTAGGATTTGAGGATTTAAGTACTTTTAACCGTAATTTTTTTAAATTTTTGAAAAAATCCCCTAAAACATTTAGAAAACAATAATAAAATATATGCAAAAATAGATATATCTAGTTATGCATTGAACCATAATTATATATCTGGTTTATTAATATAAAATACCAACCAGAAGGTATTTTATATATTTCATGTATTTACAGGAGGTTTGAATAATGAAAAGCTTAAAATTAGCACAATTGGCTGTTGTTGTTTGTGTTGCACTTCTTATTTCTGTTGACATGCCTGCATTGGTGGAGAATTATCAGGGTGATGGCAATAGACTTAATATCAGTTTAGTGCAAAAAGGCGATGTCATTTTAATGAAAGGTTGCAAAAAGATGGCAGATTTAATTGGCGGTTTATTCCCGGGTTACTGGCATCATGCAGCAATTGCAGAATCGGCAGGCTATTACGGTATAATGATTGAGGCATGGACAAATGGTGTACGCCGATTGGATACCAGATCAACGTTAACAGTTGATGAGGCAGCAATTTATAGAGTTAACACATCCAGTACGGTCAAGAACAATGCAGTAAGCTTTGCAGCGGGAAAGATAGGTAGGCCATATGATTATGGTTGGCTGCTATGGCCTGGTACAAAAAGTACAAGTGGTTCTACATGGTATTGTTCAGAATTAGCATGGGCAGGATATAAGGTTAATGGAGTTGATATTGATGCAAATCCTGGTTATCACTGGATGTTCTGGAATAATGTAGCACCTGGTGAATTAGCTGATGATGGTAATACCTATCAAATTGCACGGTCTAATTGATGTATTGATGTACTATGGTTGAAGAATGATAGATATAGCAGAGAGGTACTGCAAGGAGGAAGGGTAGTTTTTATCAATGCCATCTTTAAGAATAAAGATACATTTTCTTGAAGGTGGCATTGTAATTATTGTATGTCTTACGCAAGTAACTATCGATGTTGCAAAAAAATAAAGTATGTAATGGTGCAATGATGCAGATTTCTCTTAAAAAGAAGTTTATTATAATATTATTGATAGCAATAGTTATCGGGGCGATAGTTACTGTGGATTCATATTATAACAGTAAAAAAAAATCCATTGAAAAAAACTATATTCCCGATAACTATCGTGCATATTTACAAAAAGAAGAGAGAAATATTTCCCAATTAGGATCAATGTCAAAACAAGAATCCCTGCAGTATCTTCAAAAGATTTTTGGAAGCTTACAGTATGATAATGCACATGAGGAGAGCGATTATGTTCCCAAACAGGTAGCACCAGCGTTACATGAACTAAAAGAAAAAAATTATGAGTTATATGAACTAAATAATGCAATATTTTTACTTAAAAAAAAAGAAGGGCTGCCTACTATTGTGTGGGTTCCAATCTCTGATAATCAAGCAGATATACGTGACTGCCATAGCATGCTTGAGAATATTGCACAGTTAAAAGAAAGGATAGACAGTGGAAAAGAAACTTATGAGGAAAGGATGCAGTATTATGTATTAAAAAAAAGTTTTTTTGAAAATAAGTTAGAACTCATGGATTATTACTTAAATCTATTGAATGAAGAGAAAACACACTATGAAAATGATGACAATCCTGAACGTGGGGATGAAAGCATAGTATGGCAGATTGAAGAGATTGGAAGGATAAAAGAGCTTTTAAAAAAAGAGATTGAAAATATCAATAACCAGCTACATTAGACATTCATCAATAACTATGTGCAATAATGCTATTCTCATAGATACTATCAATTCCATCACTACTCCATCACTACAAGTATGCAGATAGGGAATAACAGCAATATCTATGTACAGTATAACGAAATATTTTTTATTTTTCTGAGAGATGCTTTATACTCAAATCTTATATTAACAATGATCATGGTACACTGCATTAAAAAAATCAAAATTAATATAAAAAAAGAATTGATTTTCTGCAAATAATGTTATTATACTTTATTAGTTAATTGATACCGATCATAATAATTGTACAGGAAATATTAATATATGGAAGCTAAAAATATTTATCGTCAGTTTCAAAAATATGGATCAATGGTTATTGTGTTCAATTCAATTGTATTTTTTATAATTTTAGCTATTTCATTTCCCGTTTTTTATGATCTACGTATCATGGTAGCATTTATAATTTTAACAATAATAGCTTTTGTATCATTATTTTCATATTATATGATAATGGTACAATCCATTTTAAAAATTATTGATAAAGATGATGAAGAATCCAGGAAAAAGATATTTAATTATTTTAAAAATTATGCATTGCAAACCATGCTTTTAAATATAGTATATTTAGTGGTAATTTATGTTCCATTGTTTTTATATATGTATTTTTTCTGTGGCTATACCAATATATATTACCATTTTTATGTCTTTTTTATCATAGCATTTGTTTTTCTATTTTTGGGATATAATTCGATGCTGGTTTGGTACAACCGTACTTATCCTTTAGGTCGCTATGGCATACCTGTTGCAGTTCAGCGGCTACGCAGTAAAATTGTAAGTATTGTGTTGCCTGTGACACTTTTAACCTCTGTTTTTTTATTAGTTGTGTTTTACCAAGTTGATAAGTCCAATGTTATAAAATTAACAGCAGATCATATTTATGAAAGTTTACAAAATATTAAAATAGATTCTAAAGAATTATTTTTACAAACTATACCACGTGTAATTTCTAAAAATAATGGAGTTGTATTGGTTTATGATGGAAATACTATTAATATAAGTAATGACGAGCAATATGAATCAAAAGCCATATCAGATATAATAAAAAAAGGCAATCAACCTGAATTTTTATTCCATAAAACCATCAATTTTTTTAAAAATATTAATAGAAAGCAATTTAACACTATACTGGGAGTTTTTAATGGTGAACAGTCAGTACTATATGGATATAATAATATTTCAGGTAATTATGCTATAGTTGCAATATTTTCTGAACAGTTACTGTATAAAAATGTTTATCAAAGTATATTTTTTGTAACCCTGAGTATGATACTCATTAATTTTATTATTCGCTATATAATCAACAGACGACTTGTAAATCTTTCACGAGCGCTTGATGTTGCGATGCCGGTATTGCAAAAAGTCAATAAAGGGGATCTAAGTGGTGAAATTACATTAATAAAATCACGTGATATCATGGAAGATTTTATACGAGGTTTTATAGGGTTCAGAGAATTGATAACAGACTTCATTAAAAAATCCAATGAATTGAGTGAAAAGGTACTCTTATCCTCCGAGGCATTGGCTTTTTCGGGAAAATCAATCAAGGATGAAGCATCTCAACAAGCACAAAATATTGAAGAGGTTACCTCTATTATTGCAGAACTATCAAGCTCATTTTTTACTATTGCAAATGATGCAAATAAACAGCGTGATATTCTGGAAAACTTAGAAAAAATTGTTACTAATCTCAATGAAGCTTTTACTATTTTAAAAGCCGATGCACAGCAGGTAATCAAAGCAATAGAAGGCATTCAAAACAGCGCTCACCAAAGTGAAACTATTGTTGATAGTACTACCGAATCAACAAAACAGATTGCGTCGTTCTTTGAAAAGATTATGAATGTTATAGGACTTATTGCAGATATTGCTGAACAGGTTAATCTATTATCTTTGAATGCTTCCATTGAAGCAGCACGTGCTGGAGAGCATGGCAGGGGATTTGCAGTTGTAGCAGAGGAAATATCACGGTTAGCTGACAGAACTGCTCAGAACCTTAAAGAAATATCAAGCATAATACATGAAGGTAACAGCGCAATGAACAGCAGTATGCAGATGATGGAAGCAATGCGTAAAGGTTTACGTTCAATTGTCAATGATATTGAGCACAGTGTTACATTATTTACTGGATTTATAGAAACCATTAATCAGCGTGTAAAGGATTTTGCAACAATTCATGAAGGTATAATTGGAGCAAGTGAATTTTCAAAAGGACTGTCGCTATCGATGTCTGATTTAAGTGATAATACTAAAAAGATAGTACAGTCGATTGAAAATGTAAATGCGGTAGCAGGGCAATTTGTTAGCCTTTCAGAAAATCTTACCAGCACAGCATCAGAACTAGAAACAATGGCTGCAGAGTTAAAAAAGGTTATTGATCGTTTTAGTATTTAGTTATTCAAGCCCAGCTTTTTTAAATATATAATCAATATTATGCAAAAAGTTATCCAGTTTAAAAATTTCTTCAATTTCCTCCGGGGATAACTTTGTATTTATTCTTGTATCATTAAGCGATAGCTCCTTCAATGAACCGCCATTATGCCACACATTCATCGCAATATCCTGAACAATTGCATACGCTTCTTCACGGGTATATCCTTTTTCTACTAATTTTAAAAGCAGAGCCTGTGAATAGAATAGCCCCCCGGTTTTTTCTATTGTTTTCATCATGGCGTCAGGGTAAACATGTAAATTATCAAGGATGAAAATCATCTTCGCAAGCAGGTAATCCAGTGCTATAGTACTATCGGGCAGTATAATACGCTCGGCTGATGAGTGTGAAATATCCCTTTCATGCCACAGGGTCATATTATCCAGCGCAACCATCATGTTGGATTTTATAACCCGTGATAGCCCTGAAACACGTTCACATAATACAGGATTCCGTTTATGCGGCATTGCTGAAGACCCCTTTTGCCCTTTCTGGAAAGGCTCTTCTACCTCGCGAACCTCTGTACGCTGAAGATGTCGGATTTCTGTTGCAAGTTTATCCAGTGTGCCGGCACAAATTGCAATGGCTGACATGTAGTATGCATGCCTATCGCGCTGAATGATCTGCGTTGATATGGGATCTGGTTTCAAGCCTAATTTTTCACATACTATCGTTTCAACTTGCGGATCAATATTGCTGAATGTTCCCACAGCGCCAGAAAGTTTTCCATAGGCGATATCATCAATGGCGTCCTGAATTCGTTTGCGGTTGCGCAAAAATTCATGATAATACAATGCCATCTTTGTCCCGAATGTAGTAGGTTCTGCATGGACGCCATGTGAACGTCCCATACATGGGGTTTGTTTATAGTTTAATGCTAATTTTTTTAGTATAGCAAGAAGTTGATTTATATCGTTGAGGATAATTTCGCCAGCCTGTTTCATCTGTATGGATAGAGCAGTATCAACAATATCGCTTGAAGTAAGCCCATAGTGAATATATCTGCTGGAAGGGCCTACATATTCAGAAACGCATGTTAAAAAAGCAATGACATCATGGTGCACCTGGTTTTCAATCTCTTCAATACGCGCAACAGTAAACTGAGCTTTTTCTTTAATGATTTTTAAATCTTCCTGTGGAATTATGCCTAATTGTGCATTTGCTTCACAGGCTGCAATTTCAATGTCAAGCCATATCTTAAATTTGTTTTCCAGTGTCCAGATATCTGAAATTTCTTTTCGCGAATAACGATCAATCATACATTCCCCGGAGTAATTTTAATATTTAAATGAAAAAGTTAATTCTCTTTGGCCATTAAAATTAATCAAGTAAAAAAAGGTATATTTTGTTAATCATCAAGAATTACTGCTTGACGGATATATTATTGATAAAGCAACAATAACATTGTGAATGTACTAAATTATAAGATAAAGGTTTAAGTATGATATTTTTGAATGAAATACGAGCATGGGTCTGGGGAACGCCTCTCATTATTTTATTGCTGGGTACTGGTATTTATTTAACAATACTGCTTAAAGGGTTGCAGTTTAGAACTTTATTTTCATCATTATATCTGGCATTGATAAAAAGAAAAGAATATGATGCGCACCCCGGCGATATATCACATTTTCAGGCTCTCATGACTGCACTATCAGCAACCGTTGGAACCGGCAATATCGCTGGTGTGGCTTCGGCAATTGCTATTGGCGGCCCTGGTGCATTGTTCTGGATGTGGCTTACCGGTTTATTTGGGATGGCAACAAAGTACAGTGAAGCAGTGCTTGCGGTTAAGTATCGTGAGGTTGATGCATTGGGAACCATGTCAGGTGGTCCCATGTATTATATTGAAAAAGGATTAAAGAACAAATGGCTTGCTTTTATTTTTGCACTGTTTGCTGCCTGTGCAGCGTTTGGAACCGGTAACATAATACAGTCCAATTCGGTAGCTGAGGCAATGCATGCTACATTTAATGTACCATCATGGGTAACAGGAATATTTTTATTAATGATAACCTATCTTGTTATCATGGGCGGTATAAAAAGTATAGCAAAGGCAGCTTCGGCGATAGTTCCCTTTATGATACTGTTTTATATCATTGTTGGCACAGTCATACTGATACTATTTTATAAAAATATACCCCATGCATTTACATTAATCTTTGTGCATGCATTTACTCCAGTGGCAGCGGCTGGCGGTTTTGCAGGTGCGGGTGTTAAAATGGCTATGCAGATGGGTGTTTCACGAGGATTGCTTTCCAATGAATCAGGTTTAGGAAGTTCACCGATAGCTGCTGCTGCAGCAAAAACCGATGAACCCGTACGACAGGCACTAGTTTCCATGACACAGACTTTTATTGATACTATAATAGTTTGTACTTTTACAGGGCTGGTTATTCTTGTTACCGGTGCGTGGGAAACGGGAAAAACTGCCGCTGCGTTAACCGAGCATGCATTTAGCATGGGGCTACCCGGCACATGGGGAGGTATCGTTGTTTCGATATCTCTGATATTTTTTGCATATTCAACTATCTTAGGATGGTCATATTACGGTGAAAAAGCTATAGAATATATAGCAGGAGAAAGAGCAATAAAGCC
>DAOLVF010000057.1:10318-13171 GCA_035420565.1 Spirochaetota bacterium
CATATTACGGTGAAAAAGCTATAGAATATATAGCAGGAGAAAGAGCAATAAAGCCTTATCGTTTACTGTGGGTAATTATTGTATTTATTGGTGCTGTTGGCAGGCTGGATGTTGTGTGGGCAGTTACCGATATTATGAACGGTTTAATGGCTTTTCCTAATCTCATAGCGTTGTTGGGGTTGTCGTTTGTTATAAAAAATGAAACAAATCATTTCTTTAGCAAACATACTACAATATAACCATGCATACTGTACATAGATTGTAACCAAAAGTTTGATACCATGAATTATCGCCAAAATAAAAAATATTATTTAAAAGTGGTGCTAACACAATTTTACAGCGTACCCTATTATATGGTGATGGTAGCATTGCTGTTTTGTTTTTCATGTAGCCGTTTTGAATGGGTGCGCGATCCATATACGCTCTACGTTCATCTTTCTGCTGAGCCTGGACACCTCAATCCTATAACATCGACAGAGGCAATTGCATCATCAATAAATACCTACATTTATGAAACACTGCTGGACAGGGATTATGATACGTTAGAGTTAAAACCGCTATTAGCTTCAAAATGGGAGATATCATCTGATAAACTACACTACCGCTTTTATTTAAAGAAGAATATACGCTGGAGTGATGGTAAGCCTTTTACCGCCGATGATATTGTCTATTCGTTTCATGTCATCAAAGATCCAAAGGTTGCCAATGCTCCTTTAAAGGTGTATTATATTGATGTAGTCAGTGTTAAAAAAATTTCACCATACATTGTTGAGTTTACTTATTCACGGCCATATTTTTTAGCACTGGAGATATGCGGCAGTATACCTGTTGTTCCTAAGCATATCTTTGATGATGGCACCGATTTCAACACGCATAAAAATAACAGACATCCCATTGGTACCGGACCATATACATTTAGCAAATGGGAAACGGGGAAGCGTATTGAATTAGAGATTAATCCCCTTTACTGGGGTAAAAAGCCTGATATTAAGAAGGTTGTTTATAAAGTAATTCCCGAACCCAGCGTTGCATTGCAGATGCTAAAAAAGGGTGAGATAGATGTCATGTCGCTGAGGCCCATTCAATGGGTACGGCAGACTGATTCACAACATTTTAAGGAGGCATTTTATAAATTCATGTATTACCAGCCCTACTATAGTTATATTGGCTGGAATGCAAAAAATCCCCTGTTTAACAATAAAAATGTTCGCAAAGCTCTCACCATGCTCATTAATAGGCAGGCTATACTGGATAGCTTACTTTTTGGGCTGGGTACGGTTGTTACCGGTCCATTTTACATCTATGATAAGTATTACAACCATGATATACAACCACTGCCCTATGATACGGAAAAGGCAAAAGAATTGCTTAACAGTGCAGGCTGGGTGGATAGTGATGGCGATGGCATACTGGATAAAGGTGGCACAAAGTTTTCGTTTACTTTTACAATAGCATCAGCAAGTAAGTTTGCTGAACGGCTTGCAACAATTTTAAAAGAGGATTTTGCAAAGGTTGGCATTCAAATGGATATCAACCGATATGAATGGGCTGTGTTTGTCAATAAGATTGACAAACGCGATTTTGATGCTGTTACATTGGGGTGGTCATTATCATGGGAGGGCGATCCGTATCAACTGTGGCATTCTTCGGAGGTTAAAGCAGGTTCAAATTTTTGTTATTTCATAAATCGAGAAGCTGATGAGATAATTGAGAAGGCTCGAAAAGAGTTTGATGTAAACAAGCGCATTGCACTATACCGCCGTTTTCATGAAATAATCAATGATGAGCAGCCCTATACCTTTTTATACTGTACGCCGGCGCTTGTTGCGGTGAGCAAGCGCTTTACCAATGTTATTGTTCATAAACGTGGGTTAAACTATGTAGAGTGGAAGGTTACAGGCAATTAATGAGATACTATATCATCAAACGTATACTAATTATTATACCAACCTTTATTGGTATTACCTTCATCACCTATCTTATGATACGGTTGGCACCGGGTGACTTTACATCATTACGTGCGGGAATAGAAGGAGAGCTTAAGGCGGGGAGCCTGTCCAAGGAGATATTTGAACAGGAAAAGAAACTGTATGGATTGGACAAACCTATTATAGTTGGATATTCAGAATGGCTTTATAAAACAGTAAAACTTGATTTTGGCACCTCTCGAAAAGATGGACGTACAGTAGCAGCACATATTATTGAGTCATTGCCTATTACATTATCTCTTAATATTTTGTCGATAGTTATTGTTTATATTATTTCAATTCCATTAGGTATTTTTTCAGCAATAAAAAAAGATACTGTGATTGATCGCATTGTCAGCATTACACTATTTTTACTATATTCTCTGCCGTCCTTCTGGGTTGCATTGCTTCTTTTAAAATATTTAAGCGGTGGCGATTATTTGAACCTTTTCCCGCTTGGAGGCTTATACTCTGACTGGTTTGATCAATTAAATGTATTGCAAAAAGCAATGGATGTTATATGGCATTTGATTTTACCGGTGGTTACCCTGACCTATGGTGGATTTGCCTTCCTTTCACGGTATACCCGTGCAACAATGCTTGAGGTAATAAATCAGCAATATATAGTAACAGCACGTGCAAAAGGGCTGTCCGAAAAAAAGGTTTTATTTGTGCATGCCTTCAGAAATTCTTTAATTCCGCTTATTACGTTGATGGCAACAATGCTGCCGGGGCTTTTAGGTGGCAGTGTGGTGGTTGAATCTATATTCTCGGTACCGGGTATGGGTATGCTTGCGTTTGAATCTATCCTATCACGGGATATTCCTGTTATTATGGCTATAACATCCATTTCAGCATTCCTCACACTTATTGGAATTTTCCTTGG
>DAOLVF010000058.1:0-13118 GCA_035420565.1 Spirochaetota bacterium
AAAATCCTGAAACGGTTTCATTTTCTTTTGGACGGGCTAAATCAAGTTCAGTATGGGCCGTGTTAACATCACCACACATGATAATGCTATGACCATTTTTGCGCACATTTTCAGCATGTTCTAAAAATGCATCGTAAAAATCCATCTTATATTGCAGGCGCTCCTTTGATGCTTTGCCATTGGGGAAATAGATAGTATACAAAACAAACGCATCATAGTACGCTATGAGTATGCGTCCTTCATTATCAAAACATTGAATGCCAAATCCTTTTTCAACTTTAACCGGCTGTATCCTGGTAAATAAAGCAACACCACTATACCCTTTTTTTTCGGCAGTTGAAAAATATTTGTGATAATGAGGAATTTCTAAAAGCTCTCCGGGAAATTGATCTTCTGTTGCCTTTGTTTCCTGCAAGCATACAATATCCGCATTGTTGTTGATGAACCAATCGTAAAACCCTTTTTTATAAACAGCTCTAATCCCATTGACGTTCCACGAAATAAGTTTTAATTTCATATTGTTTTTTCTCTTTTATATATGCAGTAGCAGCAGTGCATTACCTCAACCACTACATCTTCATAAATGCAATAATAATTCCTGTAGCTGATATGATCATTCCAAATGTCCATATCATAAACTGGAATAATCGCTTTAAAAGATTATCAAATCTATTTTCCAGCAATTCTAACCGTTTATCTATCTGCTCAAATCGTCTTTCCATCATCTGAAAACTTTTTTCCATCAATTCAAAACCCTTTTGCATCAACTCACGCTGATGTTTCAACTCTTCTTCAACACGCACCATCCGTTCACGAAGCTCTATCTCATATACCACCGGCGGTTTTGCCAGACTCTGCTCAGCCAGGATACGGGGTAAATGTTCTCTTAAATAATGTTCTATAAACTCCATGTCCTTTTGCTCTAATGCCATATTACCATCCCTTAATTACAAAATTAGCAAAAACATATACTATATATTGCTTTTGTATAATAATGTAGTACATAATCATAGTAATGTCAATACATTATTTCATCTGTGAATGTATTGATTTTATAATGTATACAAAAAGCACCACGGCAATCAATTCATTGATGAACGAAAAAGCCATAATGTAGCGCATATCAATCTCATACAACCAGCCCATTGCTGTTGCACCAATAAACATGCAGAGCCCATAGGCGGTATTGAATATGCCATAGCCGGTACCGCGTTTTTTCAGTGATGTCAAATCAGCAATCGCTGCACGCATGATCGTCTCATGTACTGCCATCACAAGTCCCCACAGTATAATCCCAATCGTCACTGCAACCCAATGAAAACTAAAAGCCATTACCGGAACTATCGCCGAAGCTATTGGTATAACTAATAGTACTGATAGTCCCTTTTTATCATACAATCTGCCAATAATTATGGCAAAGACAGCATCAACCCCCATTGCTATCGCATACAGCAAAGGTATGGCCATATCGCTGACAATATTTTGACTTTTTAAGTGAAAGGCAATAATGGGGAAACTGGCAAACCCTATGATTGCAAATGCAGAAAACGCATTGTATAGCCAGAATGTTGGGGTCAGAGCATCCGACGAATTACTGTGCGGTGTGCTTTCAAACTGTTCAGGATGTGGTACCAGCATTTTTGCAATGATCAAAACTCCCATAAGCAAAATAAATGGTATCCACATGATTTTATACCCCAGGTTGTAATCAACCACATAGGCAAAGATAAACGTAAACATCAGCGGACCGGCTATAGCACCAATCTGATCCATTGCTTCATGTATGCCAAACCCCAACCCTCTGCCAACCTGAGTTGTTACCTGTGACAGAATCGTATCCTTTGCAGGGCTTCGCAACGCCTTTCCTAAACGCTCACCAATCATCAAAAGAGCTGCAACCTGCCATATGCCGGTTAATGCCAGCAAAGGAACCGTGATGAGCAGCCCATACCCTATAAAGGTAAATAGCCAGTATGCTCTTGTTTTATCGCTTAAGTATCCTGAAACAAGCCGTATTGCATAGCCTACAAATTCCCCCAATCCTGCAACAATGCCAACCCACAGCGCATTGGCACCCAGCCCCTTTAAATATTGTGCATTAACACTGCGAGCACCTTCGTAGATAATGTCGCCCAGAAGGCTTATTATGCCAAAAACAATAATAAACTGGTATGCACGCTTTTTTATATCGGTCATTGTTATTCCTCCATATCACGAATTGCAAATATCCATCGCAAATAACGTTTTATTTCATTAATGTTCATATTGTACCCTAAATAAATACCATCCACCCACAGCTCAAAGTGAAGGTGCTGCCCCCATTTTTTGCCCTGAGCTTCGCCTAACAGTCCTGAATTTCCCACCCATCCAATGCGTTGACCTTTTTTTACCCTGCTGCCAGCACTTACTTTATTATCAATCTTTGAAAGATGATTATAGGTAGATAATACCCCATTTTGGTGATCTATCCAGATTTGTCTGCCACCAAATGATCGTTGTACAAATGTTGCAGGATTGCCTTGATAATACAGCGAAAGCTTTTTCCATTCCTCTTCTGCTGGTGGTTTATAATCATAATCTGCTCGTATGACAACTCCATCAGCACATGCTAAAACCGGTGTTGTTTCATCCAGCGGGATTGGCTGATAGGTATCCTCATTGAAATAATATAATATGTCAAGACCGTAATGTATGCCGCCACGGTACCCTCGTGGCGAATTGGGATAGCCAGCATCGTTTTCAGGGAACAACCCATTTTTAATAGGGAAACACAGATTATATAACCTCTTGTCAAAATACTGTAGTTTTCCACTACCTGCATACACCTCAATCTCGGCAATGGCAGCATATCCATTAACTATCGCATCCTGTGGGATATATATTCTGAATGTGCTGGCATCTATACCACCCAGTGCAGCAACCGCCACCGGATTATAGACACTATGTGTGCCAAATAATCCTTTTTTTTCTTTTCTGGTAAAATCAACCCTGGCAAAATCAAACCATTTACCATCATACATAAACTGCAAAATGAAGTATGTAATTGTTTGATAGTTATCTCTATAACCTGCAACAACCTTTATATCAGTTATCACGCGTTTAACGACGAAGTCTATTTCTATCCACTGATCGCCATCATGCTGTGACATCCACGATGTTACCGTATCATTGTCAATTGCTTTTTCACCTTTATGATTTTTGCTATAGTTGCTGCTGGTGGTATAATATATTTTTTGCTGGGTGTTATTGCCGCAGATAATATACTCTTTCCCTGCTACACTTCTTTGGGGAACCTGAGTAAAAATAAGCATAACCGAAAGTAGTGAAGAAATTATTGGTGTCATATATCATCATTCTTTACTTTAAAATTGTAAATAAATGACATACATGCTAATACAACTTTGCTAAAATCCAGCACTTTTTTATAAAAAAAGTTTATGTACAGATTACGAAAAAAAGGAAAATATAAAATTTTAATTGACAAATAATTTGTAACTATTAAACAAATGTTAATAAAATCCTGATAAACAATAATACTAAAATTAACAAAAGGAGACGTCCATGAAGATTACCAGATTTTTTGTTTCATTACTATTAATAGCTTGTTTGGTACCGTTTGTAGCATGTAAAGGAAAAACAAAAACAATCTTAAACGAGGTTTATTTAATCCAGAATCCTGAGGACAAAAAAATTGCTTATGTCCCCAACAGTAAATTAAAAAGAGGTGAATTTGTTAAAGTCATTGATGAAAAAGTAGTAAACCAAAAAAAGTATTACTATGTCCAGATAGAAGATGTTGATGTCAAAGGCTGGATTGCTGAGAATTATGTACATGACGGAAAACTTGAATCTGTAACTGTACTTACCGATACCGACCTTTATATGAGGCCGTCTATCAAAAGTGATAAAATTGGCAAAGTCTTTGCCGGACAGATTGCATTTAAAATAGATAAAAAAGGTGATTTTGTCCTTATCCAATATCCTGGAAAAGAAGGATATGTGCTCAAAGATAAAGTTGGAACTGGAGAAATTATTATAAAGAAAGTAACTATCCCTGGAATTGGAAGTGCAACCGTCAATGCATCATCACAATTAGTTTTAGGTGAAGGTCGAGAGCTTGAATTTGATCCAAGAAATGCTTTTGATGGCAGCTTGCAGACCGCATGGTGTGAAGGGAAATCCGGAGATACGGGGGTAGGCGAATGGATACAAATTTCGTTTGATCAATGTATAAATCTTGAAGAGGTAAGCATAGTTAACGGTTGGTCAAAGAGTGAAGACTTATATAAAACCAATACACGAGTAGCACAGTTAAAGATTACATCTAATAAAGGTGGCGAAGCAGTGGTTGAATTATCTGATGGGATTTTTGATTTTCAAAAATTTGATATTAGCTTAAAAGGATCATCATTTAAATTCATTATTACTAAAGTATATCCGGGTAAAGATTCTGACACATGTATAAGTGAAATATCACTCAAAAGTTCATCAAATCAATGTGAAGATTATTATGATTAATATTACAAATGGAGGGGAATAATGAAAAGACTTTTATGGTGCTTGTCAACGATACTAACATGTTTAACGATCATATCATTTGCTATAGCCCAGACGGATTTTCAACCTACCCAGGGTAAAATAACAGCCAGTACAGTCAACATTCGTAATATACCATCTGCTGGAGGGGTAAATATTGGCACTTTAAAGAGAAGCGATGTTGTTAATGTTATAGGACGTTCACAGAATAAATCAGAAATTGAAGGTAAAGAAGACTATTGGTACAAGATTCAGTTTAATGATGGTAAAAAAACTATTACAGGGTGGGTATTTGGTGGATTTATATCGTTTGAGTTAAATCTTGAAAGTGGTTTGCGATGGAAAAGCGCTACTCCATCTCCAGGAGCTTCTTTAACAGCAATTTCTACGGATACCAATGGTAACATTTATGCAGGAACATCATCGGGGGACCTCTTTATTTCATTTGATTACGGAAAATCGTGGAGAAAAGTAGTACCTCAGGCATTGGGTGTATCGATAGGGCATATCAAAAAAATAGTTATAGACGATAACATGATTTTAATTGCTTCTAAAGGGGATAAAAATGGAGGTATCTGGAAGTCAACAAACAATGGTGCATCGTGGTCACAGTTTACCACATCACAGGGTTTACCTTCTAATGAGGTGGTTGATATAGCAATTGCTCCTAATAAATATATTTATGCTATTACCAGCGATAAAATATGTGTAAGTAACGATGGCTGTGCTAATTGGAAAATACTGGACGACAGCGGTTTAAAGGGGAAATATAATGTTATTGCAATTGACAGGTCAGGTATAGTATTTGTTGGAACTAATAAGGGCGCTTTCAAGATGAAAAAGTTAATTGATGTATTTGGTAAAGAAGATACTTCATGGATAGCAGTGGGACAAAAATCACCTAATATGGGCGAAGTATATGCCATAGCAATTAACCCACATGCTAATGAGATTTATGTTGGATGCAATAAAGGTTTAAACAAGTCAAATTTAGATAATCTTGATAGCTGGCAGGGAATAGGTGGACAATCAATTATAAATGATATTATGATTGAACCCGACGGTAGAACAAGTGTTGCTACTGAATATGGTTTAAATATATCAATAGATAATGGTGCATCGTGGGTTACCTACAAATCTGAAAATGGATTGTCAAATAACTATGTTTACAGGATAGCTCTCCATAGCAAGAATAAAAGTATCTGGCTAATTACCGGCAAAGATGGGATAAACTATTCAGAATGATATTTCCCTGCTTGTTTAATTTATTTTGCGTTATTAATACATATTAATACAACAGATAATAGTAAAGCAACCGTGATGGTTGCTTTACTATTTTTACATAGGATGACAGTACTATAATCATTGACAACCTAAAAAAAGATTCCATCATCAGGAATGATGGTAGTGGTGAACAATTCTATATTCTGAAAATGATTTTGTCATAGAAGTTAGCAAAAAATGTTGTTACTGCATTAGCAGGACTTTCGATAAAGCAATAAGCGTAACGCTAACAGGTAGCGCCGGTATAGGTACTCTCAATAAATTTTATCAGACCTGTGATAATTCCATTTACTTTAGCCTCATATCCATAGTGTTGTGCTAATGCAACAACTGCGCCGTTGAGGGCATCAATCTCGGTTTTTCGTTTTGCCTGAATATCCTGAAGCATGGATGAACGATGCTTTGCTGTTGGTGGCAAAAGCTTTTCATAGAACACATTAATATATTCCGCTGCATTGCTGAAATGCGTGGTGTATCCAGCCCTGTGCATTGTTTCAAAGATCTCGGTTATGATGTCATCCATTATTGCTTTTGTGTATTCTGATTTACCAAGATCACCGTACTCTACATTGAAGAGTGCACCCAGGGGATTAAGCGCACAATTGTAAAGCATCTTAGCCCATATATACTTTACCACATCATTGACAACTTCTGCTGCCATTCCACCTGTAGTGAGCGCCTCTGCTAACGATAGTAATCTCTTACCATATCCATGATAGAGGCTTCCCATACGAATGGCATCAGCATGAACCGTTATAATCACATGATATAGCTCCTGCTTCATAAATCCGGTCATGACACGTGCATTAAAGATTCTCTCTTTATCGAAATAGCTTATAAATTTTTCTGCATTTCCCCATCCATTCTGAAACAAAACAATAGGCGTTTGTTTATGAGTATAATGGGAAGCAATATCCTGCGCCGTAGCTTCAGATAAATATGATTTAATACAAACACACATATAATCATAGTTATCATCTGCTTTCAGGATACTATCGTATACGGTAAACCTTTCAGGGTTGATTGCGAAATCACCCAGTACTCCGCTCTGTATGATACCATGCGTCCTTAACGCCGTTACCGTTGGTTCAATATCTATAATGGTTGTTGCACAACCGCTATCAACAAGCGCTCGCGCCAGACCCAATCCAACAGCACCACCGCCATAGATTAACACCTTCATAGCAACCTTCCTTGATTATGCAGGCACATTTGCCGTATATTCAGCATCAAAGTTATTCTAAGCACATAACCTGTTACTTTAGTAACTATCGCACCATTGTTGTACCATGAGTTGAACCAGTCAATACTAAAAAAGTATAATCTGATAGCAATTATTAAGTTGTTTCATGACTTTTTTATTACCACATTTATTGCCATACCTTTCCCTGTATACCTGAAGCACGTTTTGTAGGATTATTAACCATGTATGCAATAACATCATGAGTACCATATATAATAAGCTTTTCTTTTGCTCTGGTAATAGCAGTATATAAAAGCTCTCGTGTTAAAAGCATTGACCACCTGCTATTAATGTCATTGGGCAGCACTACTATCACAGTATTAAATTCAGAACCCTGACTTTTATGTATTGTTATTGTATACGCCGGGATATATTCGGATAACAGCAAAGGATTAATCTTCCGGTAACTATCTTCTAATGGGAAGCACACCCCGCTTTCACCATCATCATTATTAACAAATATTCCCATATCACCATTGAACAGTTGTAGATTATAATCATTGGCGGTAACCATAATAATCTTGCCATGATACCACCCTGAAGCAAGGGGGTTTATTTGCTTTTCAATTATTGCGTTCAGCGTTGATACACCCCACGGACCCTGATTAAACGGTGTTACTATACATTGATGGGATATTTTACTAAAAGCATCACTGACATTGTGTGCTATGGCAACAGATTCATAATGCTGCTTTGCATACTCTTTGATAATGGTATGTATTTCATCAATTGAACTGTATTGTATAAACTCCACATCGTTATAGCTATTTTTTAAAACATTGTCAACCTTGTGCATATCAGCATCGCGAACAGCCTGCGCCAATACTGCTATCCCGCTATCCGCACCAAATCTATAAGCTTTAGAAAGCACAACAATTGCATCGCGCACAGGATGTGATGGCAACTGTTGCGCATCATCATCTTTTATAGCTGCTACTGTTTTATTCCACTGTGATGTATAGCCAAATTGGGTAACACCCCAGCATAAATCGCCAAAGAACGCACCCGCCTCAACCGATGAAAGCTGGTCCTTATCACCTACTACAATGAAACGTGCACCTTCTTTTAATGCCTTGATAAGTTTTGCGAGTAAAGCAATATCCACCATGGATGATTCATCAACAATCACAACATCATAGGGAAGACGATTATCTTCATTATAATAAAATTCTAATGCGCCTTTTTTATAGCCCAGCAACCTATGTATTGTTGACGATTCAACCGGGAATATATCTTTTATAGCATCATCACAATACTTATCCTTAAATTGTTTCATTGATTCTTTAAGGCGTGATGCAGCTTTCCCCGTTGGCGCACACAATGCAATGGACAATGTATTATGTGCCGTAAGAAGCTGATATACAATGCCTGCTACGGTTGTTGTTTTGCCTGTACCGGGGCCACCAGAAATAACACAAAACGTATGGTGCAATGCCGCAAGCTGTGCAATCTTTTGTAAAGAAGCAAAATGCATCCCCTTTTGTTCAAATGTTTCAAGTACGGCGTTTACCTGCTGCATATCTATTTCATGACTTTTGCTTATACTATTCAAAAACCACTGTGCTATAATTTCTTCATAATTAAAGTATCTATATAAATAGCAATTGCCATTATCATATACAATTGGCTTTATAGCATCGTCATCGTCAGCTTTTACTGCATGACACTCCATAAGTACAGTATGCAATGATGTTACATCAGGAAATGTCAGCTCGGGGATGGAGGTATAATCTTCAAAAACTATCTCATCCAGTTTTTTATGGGCGATAGTTG
This sequence comes from Spirochaetota bacterium, assembly GCA_035420565.1. Lineage (GTDB taxonomy): Bacteria > Spirochaetota > UBA4802 > UBA4802 > UB4802 > UBA4802. Next base: position 8,837 of record DAOLVF010000058.1, read on the forward strand.
CCAGTGAAAGGCAGCTATGCCCGTATGATGTCATATAGCTTACACAAAATAATAATGCCTTTACCACTTCACTGTTACAATTATATTTATTGCAGATGAAATCGGCAAAATAGTAATGGATTGAATCAGTGTATGATTGTTGCTGCATCATACTTTCACCGCATGTAAATAATTATTGAGTTTCTCAATAAATTGACAATCTGGCTTATCATAAAAGATGCCATAGTCACCACCTTTACCAGCATTGACGCCACGCACAAAGATGTAGAATACCCCGCCAAAATGTTTGTTGTAATTATAACTTTTTCCCAACAGCATTGCCAGATGTCTGTGAAGAGCAACAGCATAGATGTGATACTGTAAAAAATAAAAATGATCTATCATGGCACTTTTTAATTTGCTACGATGATAGTCGTCCATTGTATAGCCAAGCTGATTTGTTTTCCAGTCAACAATATAATATGCGTCATTATACCGGAATACCATATCAATATATCCATGCATAAATCCCTGAATATGATCAAAGGAAAGGCGCTGCAATGCACTGCCATAGTGTGTATCAAATAGGTTATTCATTGAAAATAATTGCACACATTCATCACGATTAAGCCTGTCAACAGGATAATAAAATTCAATCTCGTGCTGTCTATTTTCCCGTGTTACCCTGTTTAAAGGAACAGCAGTATTGAGCTCAACGGAAAGAACATTGCGTACCATAGTTACAATTGTATCCGTCCAGCTTACATCAAACCGATAGTGTTGCAATTTTTCAGCAACTATGGTGCGCATTGCATCTTCACCGGATGCGAAGTCAACCTCTTCAAAGATACTGTGAATACAAAGCCCCGTTACACTGCCTGCCGGGAAAGTAAAGATTGTTGGTTCATGCTGTTCATCGTGCGGCACTGAAGCATATACCTCATCACCTTTTTCATCTTCTTTTGTGTACGATAGTGCGGTATAGCTGGTCAACTGCCAGCCAGGTGAAATATCTTTTTGTATGCGCTCTGGCTCAACCACGATAGTATCCATAACCTGCGTTACCATGGCTTTATCCAGAGGTACAGTGTTAAAAACCTCAAGCGCAATGGATCCATCAGAAAGGTTAACAAGTTTTTTTAATCCATCTTTTAATTCATTTGAAGCTGCATTATTATTAAAATTGTTATCAAGAAAATTGTCAATAGTGGTATTATTTGCAAATCTATAGTGGAAAAGATAACTTAACGCAGATCTGTTAGTTTTATTAATATTACCCCACCCAACATAACAACGGTACTTTGCCCGCGTCATTGCAACGTATGCCACGCGTATATCTTCGGCAAGCTGCTCTTTCAATGCCTGATTGACATAGTGTTTATAATCTATTCCATACAGGTTGTCACCATTGGTTTTATCCTTATCAGCATTCAATTTAAGGCAAACATTTGTTGTACAGTTACTATCGCCACCATGAAAAACAATAATATCATCCAGCATGCCCACATTAAAAAGGTATGGGCAAAACACCACAGGATATTCCAATCCTTTGCTAAAATGTACGGTTACTATCTTTACCGCATTGGCATCGGATTCTAATCGTAATTTGTTTTCTTCAACATCGGGCTTTATGAGTATAGATTTTTTAAACCATTCCACCAGCGAAAGTGCATCCAGCTTCTTTGTGGTTTCAGCCTGTGACAAAATTTCGGCACAGTGATAAAGATTGGTTATAACACGCTCGCCATCAGGATAATGCAATAAACGTGATGAAACAGTATCAATATCTTCATTAAAATGCCTGTTGATTGTGTCATCGTGCATCATGAGCTGAAAGCACTGAATAAATCCTTTGCTCTTCCATGCATTATAATAATCCATAAAGCGCATTGTAATGCTATCAAGTTTACTATCATCGTTTAATGCAACAATATGCTGTGCTGTATATCCATACAAGCTTGTTATCAGTGCCCTGAATATCTTTTGTGCCGATGAAGGGTTTACTATTGCCTCCATCACCTGCAAAAGCTCCATAGCTTCATCAGATTCAAATATTGATTCTGTGCTGTACAATACACTGTGTATCCCATATCGTTGTAATATATCCTGCACCCCACGAGCTTCCTTATGTTTCCTCACCAGCACAGCAATATCGCTATACTGTATTGGTTTTTCCTGTACAAGAGTATTAATCTCCTTTGCAATACGCTGTGCAATGATCGTTTTTGCTTTTGGTATAGTTACATGTTTTTCACCAGCTTCTGTATCAACAAACCATATATGCAATGAAGGTTCATTATCAAATGCGGTTGGTGGCATGGATGATTCCACACCGCTATAGTCAATCTGATCCAGCACAAAGGGATTTTCCATGGTGCCAAAAATTGTATTGATAGCCTTTGTCAGTGTTTGAGTGGAACGGAAGCTATGGCGTAATGTATATTTTGTTTGTGCACATTCACGCGCTTTACAATAGGCAAAGACATCAGCACCTCTGAAGCTGTATATTGCCTGTTTTGGATCACCAATGATATACAGCGTGTAGCCATCTTTATTGAAGATGGTGGTAAATATTGCATATTGCAGCGGATCAGTATCCTGAAATTCATCAATAAGAGCTGCTTTATAGTGTGAGCGTATCATCGTTGCAAGCGGGCTATCAGTACCCTGCTTTAGTGCAGTGTGCATATCCTTTAATATATCCTTGAACGACAGTATATTCCATTCATCACGGTATCTGTTATAGTATGTATCATAGTGTAAAAGAAAATGACGATATGCAGCAATAACCTGCAGCTTAATGTCAGTAAAGATATCACGGCACTGTTGTATTTGTTCAAATATGGTGTGGAAAGTATATGTTTTTGTGGTATCTGTATACTCTTTATTTAAACTTTTCATCAATGATTTCAAAGAAAATTTACGTATAAGTTGTTCTGTTTTATCTTCAATCAACACATATATATTTAGCTTTTTTAAAACATTATACAGATTATCAAAATGAGCACTTTTATATGATATGCCATTTAATACTTTATTTTTGCAAGCAATATCATAATTGCTTTTAATATCATCGCTATTTTCTTTTATTGTTTCTTTTATAGTTTCAATAATTTGATATAATTGTATAATCTTTTTTTTAAGCTCTTCAACATTCAATTCTATTTGTGGTAGGATAGTAACATCCGGATCATCAGGCAGCTTGTTGATAATCTTCATGCACCATTGAACGAAATCACCCTTTTTGGGGACCTTGCTTATAAAATAATACATGAATTCCTTGCCCAGTGGTGCAATTTCTTTATAAAAAAATTCTTCAATGACACGACGGTAGTATGGTGAAGCATCCGTAACCACCTCACTGCCAAAGAGGGAACCGCTTTCAAATGCAAACTCGCTCAATGCCTGTCTGCAAAAGCTGTGAATGGTGTAAACATGTGCATTATCAATATCATGCAATGCTAATTGTAATCGTAATGCTATTTGCAGGCGATAGTCTTCTGAATCATGCTCCTTACATAATTTTTTTAGATAGCTGATTAATTCATCATTTTTTTTATATCCATTGATTACGGCATCATCAAAATTACTATCAACTACATCGTACGCTGTCTTTAAAAGGCGGCGTATCCGTTCACGCAATTCGTCGGTTGCAGCATTGGTAAAGGTTACAACAAGAATAGCATCCAGTGGAAGGTCATTTTCGATGATGAGGCGCAAAAAAAGATGGGTTATGGTATATGTTTTGCCGGTACCAGCACTTGCTTCAATGCAGTTAATGCCATCAAGTGCATAATCAGTAAACTTATGTGGTAGAGCTATAGTGTTCATTGCAATTCCTTTTCTTCAGATTCATAATCTTTTACTATCCCAAAAATTGTTTGTGATAGATGATCAAAGTCATTAGACAACGTTTCATCATCAAAGATATCAACCTTATAGAATGCCCTCTTAATGTAAGGATTATCATAGTCAATACTTTCATAGCCATTATCACCATAAAAGGCATCACGTGCCTTATATAGTGCATTTTTGCTTTTAGAGCTTGTACCATCGGTGACTGCATTATAATATACATACGATGTTTTTGGAAAAAAAGGCAGTATGGTTGATTGCCCTTGCAAAAATATACTAACAAGCTGCTCAAGATCATTGATTGATTTTTCTTTTAATAGATGTTGATAGGTTAACTCTTTATATTTATTTTTATCATTATCCTTACCAATGAGTAGTGTGGTAAATTTATCATTACATTCATCGCTTTGTGTTGCGCATACAAATAAATGCCATAACAATGCATGCA
>DAOLVF010000059.1:0-2381 GCA_035420565.1 Spirochaetota bacterium
GGAACTGATCCAAAGACAAACAGAAGTTTTAAGGTTTATATATATTACGAGGGTGATAGGACAAACGGCACTAAAAGTGGCACAGCCACTGTAATAGAAAATGGAGTAAAATATAGTGGGACATTTTCAAATATCAGTTTCAATTATTCAGGTCCAGATGCTAATAATTGTTATACTCTAAGTATTGGCGATATAACAATTGAATCAAAAACATTGCATATCAATTCATTAGTAGCATATCTCATTCAATAGTACAGCATGATAACCGTAGAAAATAACACCATCACCATTCACTGTGAAAAAGTCAGTCATGATGATAAATTAGAGGTTGAATATGCTTTAGAGCGATTATTGCACAGTGGCGCTACAGTCATCAATCTTGACCTGTCTAAAACAATTTATCTTCCTTCAACATTGATGGGCTTTTTAATGTGGAAAAAACAGGAACTCCAAAAACAGGGGAAGGATATAAAGATTATTGCAATAAGCCCAAGTTTACGAAAAGTTTTTGAAGACATGCGCCTGATTGACTTCTTTGATATCCAAAAATAATTGGGCTCCCGTTCATCATGAAATAGTATTTATATAATATATCATCTGGTCTATATTCATTATTTTTTTTGCAGCACCACGTTTTATTGCCTCACGAGGCATGCCAAACACCACCGACGATACCTCATCCTGCGCTATTGTCATACCGCCTGCTTGCATAATCTCTTCCAGCCCTTCAGCACCATCTGCGCCCATCCCTGTACATAAAATCCCCACACTTTTACTAACCACCTGCGATACTGATCTAAATAATACATCCACTGATGGTTTATGCCTGTTTACCGGTGGCCCGTCATTAATCTCTACAAAATAGCCTTCACTATCAGCCCGTACAAGCATATGCCGGTTTCCTGGAGCTACAAGTGCAGTACCTTTATAAAGTCTATCACCATTTACAGCTTCTTTAACGTATAACTTTGAATTATTATTCACCCTGTTGGCAAATGCTTCGGTAAACTTTTCGGGCATATGCTGTACAATAGCTATAGCCGGCACATTCTCATGTAAATTCGATAAAATATGAGCTATCACCTCAGTCCCACCAGTCGAAGCGCCCAATGCGATGATGATGTCACTATGGGTGGTACGTACTTTTGGTGCAACTTTTGGTAAAATAATATCAGCGCTAAATTTTTCTTCAACTTCAATTGTTTCAATTGCCCTTTCCCTGCTTCTGGTTGTAAATCTATCAGATTTTATTCCGGAGGCTATTATAACTTTATCGCGTAACTCCTGAGCAAACTGTTCCAATCCATTAGTACTATCAAAATTTGGTTTTAAAATAAAATCAACAGCACCATATTCTAATGCTTTTATGGTTTGCACTGCACCTTTATCAGTAAATGCACTTACCATAATCACAGGCATTGGATTAGCTATCATAAGCTTTCGCAAAAAGGTAAGGCCATCCATCCTTGGCATCTCAATGTCAAGGGTAAGGACATCAGGATTAAGCTGTTTAATTTTATTAACGGCAATGTAAGGATCCAATGCAGTTCCAACTACTTCAATTTTTGGCGACTGGTTAAGAATATCAGTCAATGTTTTTCGCATTACCGCAGAATCATCAACTATTAAAACTTTTATTTTTTTCAAAAGAAGATCACTCCATCATAAAGCGTTTATCGTTTTTCTCTATTTTTTTCAGGTGTTTACAATATACTTTACCGCTACTGACATCAAATAGTAGTTTGCGTGCCACATTACCACCAACATCTTCACTTATAATAGGAATATCGGCAATTTCCAGTAAAATCTTAGCAATACGAACATTCATGTTTGAAACGCCATAACTGGTAGTCTGATAATTCAATACCTTTCCGCCTCCAAATACCTTGGCAACCATGTTCTTTATGTTGCCATGTTTTCCCATTTTTTTAATCAACGTTTCAATAGAATGTGTACCATACTTCAATAATTCTTCCTGCTCCGTTTTCTTTATCAATCCTTTCCGTTTTGAAGTATATGATACAATTTTACCTGGTAAAACAAAATGATTCATTCCGGCAACCTTATTGACAGTATCATACAGACATACTGCCACACACGAACCTAATAACGTGCCAATATATTCATTTTTACTGCTAACATAGCAGTCACCAGGATAGATGACTTTGAGTGGTTTTTTAAATCGGTGCATATTGCGTACATGCATGAGCTATCCTCTGAACAAAAAAAATGTGATTGAACAATCTATTGTTTTTGATATACCGAGTGTGCAACATAATGGAAGGGAAGATTAATACTAACAATTGATTCAGCGTATCCCAGGAAAAGATAGCCACCTTTTGGCAAATAATCATAAAATTTTTTTAAAACTTTTAATTGTA
>DAOLVF010000059.1:2481-11074 GCA_035420565.1 Spirochaetota bacterium
CTCCCTGAAAAACTCTGTTTTGTTTGTTGTAATACAATTAATAAGATTTTCTATTTCTTCATCATAGTTTTCACGCAGGTAATGACAGTATTCATCATAACTGCTAATTCCCATCTCCCGCATCCTTCTCAAAAGGCGGGATTGTACCAGCGCTTTCTTCATGTCCGAAAGCTTTATGCCTGCTTCATCATAGATGATGTTTCGCAAGTAATCAAAGTCACGCTGATTTAATTGTTGATAGCTTATTATATTGTTCATATGTTATTCAAATATAATAACATTACCATATTGCACTTTATCGGAAAGAACCTTATCAATAAATTCTTTTTCCATAGTAATAAATTCTGATAATGCATCATTCTGTTTTACCAGATATTTATGCACCTTCCCTGTTTTGCAAAAATAATATAATTTCCTTCTATAGTTACCACCTACATCAATTGCTTCAAGCAGCATATTTTCATTTTTACAATAGTCTTTAATAAAATCGGTTGTATACTCAAGATTAAACGTTTTACCAATGCCGCCAAAAACTTTAACCACAAAGGTTTTTCTATCAGCGCCTAATTTTACCATTTCTCCTATAATATGTTCCATAAAATTAATATTATATTGAAATATCTCATTTTTTTTCATCTGCGAATTAGATAAAACAGGCAATAAGCAATGACCCATTGCACCAATTTTTTTTAAGGGATCATATAAACAAACAACAAAACAACTCCCAACAATAGTGGAAAGTATTGAATCGGATGATGCATAATATTCACCCGGCAACAAAATATTTACTTCTTTGTTTATAGTTGCATCAGTAGTTCGGATCATAATGTTTACAATATATCATTTTGATATACATTGATATCAAATATTTTTAATATATGCTATCTCATCTGCAGTTAATAGCCTGTCAACATCCAGAATAATAACTAAATTATTATCAATCTGCCCAATACCCTTTATATAATCAGTTGCTATCTGTGAAGTAAAGTGAATGGTATCCTGAATCTTCTGGATAGGTATAGTAACAACATCCTGCACCGAATCAACAATCATTCCTATCAGTTTCCCCTTAACTTCAGTGATAATAATTACTGTAAAGGCATTATATGCAATTTCATCCATTCCAATTTTTTTACGCATATCAATGACAGGAACCACTGAACCCCGTAAATTAATAACTCCTTTCATATAGGGTAACGTATTGGGTACATAAGTAATACGCGTCATACCAATAATTTCCTGTACCTTTAACACTTCAATACCATACGTTTCATTTCCTATAATGAACGTAACAAACTGTTCTGTTGATGTAGTATCTAATTTATTTTCAACCGTAGTATTTTCAATATTCATAAAGTTGCCTCCTTAACGTAAAAATTTATGGACTACAGATTGTAATTGCTCTGCTTTAAATGGCTTTATCATCCACCCCGAGGCACCAGCCTTCTTCCCTTCCTGTATCTTCTCTTCTTCTGCTTCAGTGGTAAGCACAATAACAGGAGCAAATTTGTCATTTTCCCGGAACTTTTTAATAAAACTAATTCCATCCATCTGAGGCATGTTTATATCAACAATACACATTGCCACTTCATCGCCATTTGCCGATAGCTGTTGTATTTTATTCAACGCATCAATACCATTTTCAGCATGCATCAGTCCAAAGCCAATATCTTTTAGAGTAAATTCAACGCTTGTTCTGATGGTAGGCGAATCATCAATAATAATTATATACTTCATACTATACCCTCATGTAATATATTCATTATGTATAATGTAATCAAATTAATTAACGAATGACACCACACAATTTTAACTGCTTTTTGATAGTATCATTGACTCCTCTAAATTTAACCGTTTTCCCTTCAGCTTTTGCTGTTTTCAAAAGCGATAATATTACCTGTACTATTGATAAATCTAAACGCTTTGCTTTAGAAAAATCAAGGACAATATCTTTTTCTGTCATCAAGACAGTCTTTACTTCATCCAGAAATTGTTTTATGTGCTTTATAGTGACAAATTCATCTATTTCAATGATATACATCGTTATTACCTCCTACAAACACATACTTTATACGTTATTTAAAGACAATCACAGTATCTTCTGATTGTAAAGTTGAATACTCCTTTAACAGGGAAATCAGCATTAAACCTTTATAATCGTTACCATAATTTGCATTGATACTCTCTATAATTTTATCAATAGTGGACAACTCAGGTGTTTCTTTTAAAATGTCCATATCTTCCATGCTATCACACAAAAATTTCAACCTTTTTCCAATTTCATGAAATGCCATAATTTGCTCTGACTTTTCATCAAGGACCTGTTGCAATGAATGTATATTCCTTTCTATCTGTTGGGATATATCAACATAATATTTCTTTGATTCGTACAGTTCCAGAGATACTTTTTTTAAATTATTCACGCAGTTTTTTAAAATTTCATCCTGTATTGACATCGCCTGCTGATATAACTGATAAGTTGATTCCATAGTACTTATTACATCTTTATATAAATTTTCAGACTCTTCAACAATCATTTTAATCTTTTTTGGCATAATGCTGATATCAGAAAGTGAACTGGCAATAGTTTTTTGTAACTCTCTATGACGTGCTAATTCAATACGCGTTAACATATTGACAATATCAAATTTTCTTACTACATCCTGTATTCTTCTGAAAAATTCCTGAAACTTTTCCAGTCGTACCAGCACATCCTTTGAGATATCAAGAAGATACTTTTTCCTCATTAATATGTCATCTATATATTTGATTGTCTCATTTTGTAAATATTCCAGTGAGTTATAAACTTTTTCAATTGCAAATTCATCTCCCTCATAAACATTTATTGCATTTTTATTATAATCATTATTTATTTGTACAATGCTTTCTCTTGTAAAATTGATCCCTCTCACAGTACTATCAAGCAAATGAACAAAATCATTATGAAGTGATAATAACTTTTTGTAAATCCCCCATAATAAAACATCCTGTTCTTTTTCATCTGTATTAATTGATTCTTCAAGCGCTTCAATAGCAAAGAGTATTTTTTCAATATCCTGACGAACAATATCTTCAATTTGAAATTCCATTAAGATTTTCTGAATCACTGCTTTTATCTGATCAGCAAAGTTCTGAATGGAATTGACATTTAATGACAGATTTTTTTGCTGTTGAATGATATCATTTATAGTATTATTTAATCTAACCTGTAATTGAGTCAGATAGTTCTCTACAATAACATCAACAGTCATGCATGTTTCACTGAATTTTGTGCGCAATGAATGAAGTTGTTCAATAATTTCCTGAAATTCACTGGAAACAGCATTTACCATATCAGCTAAATGTGACATCTCAACAGCTATTGTAGTTAATGTTGTGCCTTCTTCCCCGGCTTTAATTGCTATGATCATGGTATTCTTAGCATATAAATCTATAGCCTCAACAGCATCTAAAATCATTTCAACACTGTTGCTTAAAGTGAGTGTTTTATTGATAGCCTCTTCAACTTCCCTATTGGTTTCCCTATCAGCTATCATATATTTAACAATAGTTTCGATGTAACCATTAATCTCATCCTTAGTACTAAAAATAACATCATGCAAAAATGTATCAGCAATAGCTTCATCCGTTGTATAAAAATAGATGATATATGGCCGTATCATTGTAAAAAAATCATCTATTCGTTTATTGATGGTTGTAAACTGCTGAATTATCTCAGAAAATAATGAACCAACATTACTTTTAAGATTTTTAAGATATTCATGCTGGCTTTTAAAAGATTGTTCTTTTACAGGATAGTTCATCATAGATTCCTTATGGTACTCAATGGCATATTACCTGTTAATAAATCCATGAACATCTATTATCAGTGCGATAGTTCCATCACCCAATATCGCAGCACCAGAAATAGCCCTGGAAGTTGTGATCTGATTATCAAGGCTTTTAATGACAATCTGCTGCTGACCAATCAGCTCATCAACTATAAGCCCAATTGATCTGCCCTGAGACTCAACAACAACAACCAATCCATCCCAGGGATTTTGTATGGTTTGTGGAAGATTAAATTCCTGATGTAAATGTAAAAGAGGTACATATTCTCCACGGATGTGAACAACTTCACCCTGACTTTCTATTGTTTTAATATCATCTTTAACAGGTTTAATACTTTCAATTATTGAAAGTATTGGAATAATAAATGTTTCATGGGCAACTCTTACCAGCATACCATCAATAATAGCTAATGTTAATGGCAATTTAATAATAAATGTTGTACCTTTTTCAGGTTGACTGAGAATATCAACAGTACCACGTAATGCCTCAATATTAGTTTTCACAACATCAAGCCCAACGCCTCTGCCGGAAAGATCACCAACAGATTCTGAGGTTGAAAAACCCGGTTCAAAAAGAAAACCATATAATGTACTATCTGGAATTTCATCGTTTTTTGACAGCAGTCCTTTAGCCACTGCTTTTTCTATTACCTTTTCTTTATCAATACCTGCTCCATCATCGCTCACTTCAATATACATATTCCCTTCCTGATGGTATGCTTTTAATGAGACAAGCCCCTCACGCGGTTTCCCTTTTTCTTCCCTATCATGAGGTGCTTCAATTCCATGATCTATAGCATTGCGTATCAAATGTTTTAGAGGATCACTAATCCGCTCTATCACGGTCTTGTCAATCTCAGTATCGCCACCTGTTATTTCCAGACGTATTGATTTGCCATGCGCCTTTGCAGTATCACGTATAAACCGCCTGTATTGTTCAAATATCGGTCCAATTGGCACCATTCGCACACGCATCAGATGCTCCTGAAATTCCCGTATAATACGGTCAACGCTATACAATGCATTATTCAACCGGTAAGCCTTCTCATCCTCAATCTCTTCAGCAATTCGTTTAATACCTGAAAATCCAATTACCAGCTCACCTAAAAGATTCATGAGATTATCTACTTTTTTTGCATCTACTCGCAAAGTAGAGGTGCTTATCTGTTTTTTTATTTCATCCTGTTCCTTTAAAGCTAACGATACATCATTTTCTTCAATATATCCTTTAGTAACAGCTATCTCCCCCACCTTCTTTTTAGTCTTCTCGTGTTCGTTCAAAACATCTTCAAATTCATTCTCTGTTAACATGCCCCGGGATAATAAAAGCTCACCTAATTTTGGAACATCTTCAATAACCTGTTCAGCCACATAATTTTTTGTTACATCTGTAATAGTGATTTCGTTGTCATCCCGTACAAATATAAAAACGTCATCCAGAGCCTCAGCCTTGCTCTTGGTTTTTAAAATTACATCCCATGCGATATAACATTGTTCTGGATCAATGTCTTGCAACAGTGGAACATTATTTCGATTAACACGCAATTCAACAATCTTTCCCAATGAAGATAAATCTTCCATTATTATGAGTGGATCAATCCCAAATTTAAAAATATCATCTCTGAATTTAGCTTTTACCCGGAAAAAATTATAGATAAACTTTTTTTCTTCTGGTTCTTCAGCAGGTTCTGCTTCCTCCTTTTTTTGTAAAAGTGTTTCTATATCATTAATCTTACTTTGAAGCAAATTAAATTTCTCAAGCATCTGCTGCTGGTCACTATCGGTATATAAACGCAAGCGGATGACATCTATACTGGCAAACACAATATCTGCAAGCAAATCGTCCATGGGTATGATACCATTGCGTACTGAATCAAGAACATTTTCAAGAGCATGGGTAAATTGATACACATCATCATATCCGGCCATCCCTGATCCACCTTTCAACGTATGCACATACCTGAAAATAGAGTGTATCAATTCAGGATCTTTAGTTTCTTCATAGCGTACTATATCATTTTCAAGGTTTTCCAGCAACTCTTTTGTCTCTGCCAGAAATACCTGCCGTATGGCATCCTCTGCCATGATTCACCTCGCACTATAGTTCAATTTAAAATTCTTCAAATCCATCATCAATAAGCTTATTGTTTTTGCCTTCTTCCTTTTTTTCTTCTTCTTTCTTCTCCTCTTTTGATTTTACCTGCTTATCTACCTTTTTTGTCACAGGTTTTTTTGCTGAATCAGCAGCATGAAGATGTAATTCTTTATGTTTTGTCCCATAAATCTTCTGACTTACCTCATCTCTAATCACAAAACGTTCCATCATATCTGCCAATTCTTGTGCCTGATTTGCCATCTCTTCGCTTGCACTTGCTGTCTCTTCTACCAGGGCTGCATTCTGCTGAGTCATCGTATCCAGATCCGATATTGCTACATTTATCTGATCTATTCCCTGCTTCTGCTCATCACTTGCTGTTGCAATCTCAGTTATTGTTTTATACAAATCCTGTATAGACTGCATAATCTCCTTCAACGCCTCACCACTTTTGTTTACCAGTGTTGTACCGGTATCAATCTTATCTAATGAATCGCGAATAAGCTCACCTATTTCCTTAGCGGCACTGCCTGAGCGTTGTGCTAAATTACGCACTTCGCCAGCAACCACCGCAAAACCTCTGCCCTGCTCTCCCGCTCGTGCAGCTTCAACGGCTGCATTTAACGCAAGCAGGTTTGTCTGGAATGAAATCTCATTGATAAGCGTAAGTATCTCGCCTATCCGCTTGCTGGATGCATTTATTTCATTAATTGCCACTACTGCATCGCCAACCAGCGTATTGCCATTTTTTGCCAGCTCACTTGTCTTTTCCGCTATCTGATTTGCCCTTGATGCATGATCCGCATTTTGCTTGATAGTTGCAGTAGCCTGCTCTATTGTTGCGGCAATCTCCTCCAGTGATGAAGCCTGTTCGCTGGTACGCTGCGATAAGTTTTCATTGCCGCTGGCTATCTCATTAACCGCCTGCGTTAAATTGCTTACCGCTACCTTTACCTCGGCTACAAGCTTTTCTAAATTTTCCATAGTATTATTAATAGCTGCAGACATCTCACCAATTTCATCACTGTATATTTTTCCTTCGTAACGCATGGTTACATTTCCTTCGGCAAGTGAACTAGCTATAGTTTTTAATTTTTCCAGAGGATTGAGACGCGAGGCAATGATATAGTAAATACCTATTACTGCACCAGCTAACATGATCAGTCCAAAAAGCACCATGGTTGTAGCCATATCACGGGCAGAATTTGCGATATCGGACATGTACATGGTACTTGCCACAATAAAACCATATCCCTTATTTTTTTCACCGACAAGCATTTTATCTTTCCCTTCCCATTTATACTTAATGACGGTATTATCAGGGCTGCTTAACAACTTTTGTCCAAAATCCAGCTTAGACATCTCCAGCTTTAATATGTTTTCCTTTTCCGGATGAGCAAATACCAATCCATCAATATCAGTGACATAGGGGTAGCCGGTATATCCAATCTTTACATCCTTTACTAATTTATATGAATATTTGCCCAATTCAAGTGGCAGTCCCAATAATCCAACTATCCTGCCATTTTCCCTAATTGGCACCTGTATAAGGATAACCGGCTGTCCCGTCACCGGTGATTTGTCGGGCTTGCTTAATCCTACTTTACCCTGCAATGCTTCATCAATTGCCCTTGCATAGCTGGCATTTCTATAGCGTGTACCAACTGCGCCGGGACCACCTGCAGCAAGTATCACTGGATTGCTATCGGCAGTTGCTATAAATATATTTTCATACAACTCTTTATATTTGTTAAGGAATGCAGTCAGTTCCTTTGTTACCGGCCCAAAGTTACCCATTACAAGCGATTCACGGACATCATCCCTTGATGCATATAGCTCTGCAACCTGAATATTTTGAGCAAAGTATTGCTCTACCAGCATATTAATACCACTATTAACATTTTGGATCTGATTGACATACGACTTCTCCAGCTCAGAATATGCAGCATTATATGATATAATAATTAAAATAATAATCGCCGTTGTTACAATCAATCCAACAATCGTGGAAAGTATTACCTTTAAGCTTTTAAACTTACCCTTTAGCGAACCCATAACGCCCTCCTTGCTATTATTGTGGAATCAAGTTGTGATACATATTTAAATTATAAAAAGCCTTCCTCAAATATAATTAATCAGTTTGAAAAAATCAAAAAATTTATTTTTTCTCCTGAAAATAATGTGCAGCATCAAGTACATCCATATATACTCCATCAAATCCAGCGGCAATAACCCTTCCCGGGTAACTATCGCCAAAAAGTTCTTCGTTGCCATTTCCATATAAAATTACATGCCATTGTTTATCCCAGTATCGTACCTTATAGTTGCCTTTCCATAGCTTATTTTCCTGTTCCAGAAATTGCGGCTTTGACTTTTCCCACCCGGCTTTCCAGTAATAGCGGTAATCTTCCGCCTCGCCAACCGACATATAGGCAATCACCAACCTGCGCGCCCCGTTTGGTTTTTTCTGCAACCTGTGAACATCATCGTTTGTTAAGGGAATACCCCCAGAAAAGCTCTTCAATGCCGATTGCATCCATTGCATGACAATAATTGTTTGCAAGCTTGCCCGTTGGTTTACCATTAATGGTAAGCAGCTCCAGCGCATTCTGTCCAATGATGATAAATTCAGGATTATGTTTTTTTGCTTCCTTACTAATGTTAATAA
>DAOLVF010000059.1:11174-12831 GCA_035420565.1 Spirochaetota bacterium
CCAATGATGATAAATTCAGGATTATGTTTTTTTGCTTCCTTACTAATGTTAATAACAAGTTCACGCATAAGCTCACAGTAATTTTTCTTTTCCGCATAAAGAGGAGGGATACATAAAAAAACTATGACAATAGCAATAGTCCTTTTCATAGAGTGGCATACCCTTTCACTATCATCAAAGTGCAAAATAAAATGATAATCGATTCAATAATATATGCAAGAAATTTTTTACGGGATTAACTGTACATAGGCTCTGACCCCTCTGACCCTTTTTTACAGCGTTTGATTAGCATAGCGTTTCACCACCCGTTTTTTCTTGACAATCAATTCAATTGCATATATGCTTATTTAAAAATAAAATTATACTAACTATAGCATTTATTACCTCAGAAAAAGATGGCTGGGTTGAGATTTTTATTGGTCATTTACCAGATAGTAAATGGGTTGAAGACAAGTTGGTAAATACAGGTTATAATGATGATATCAGTTTAGTTGTTGATGCAGCAAGTTATGAAAAAGCCCTTAACTTACTAAAAGATACGTCAAAACCTGCCAATAGTAAGCAAGCTAAAACATATTGAATGAGCTATCAGAAAAACAAAATATAATTGGTGAACTATCTATTGCTACCCTTAATGAATCAGTAGAAAAGATAAAAGAAACTATAGAAGCT
Source organism: Spirochaetota bacterium (assembly GCA_035420565.1). Classification (GTDB taxonomy): domain Bacteria; phylum Spirochaetota; class UBA4802; order UBA4802; family UB4802; genus UBA4802. Next base: position 11,847 of record DAOLVF010000059.1, read on the forward strand.
GACACTTAAAATAGTGCAGTACAACACGTTGAGCATGAATAAGTACTGTTATTGACACATTGGGGTCAGAGCCTTATAAAGAGCCAAACTGGCTCAGATTATATACCTCATCCACCGCCCGATGATGATGCACATGATGGTTTTACCCCGGCACCACTTGAAAATACCGAGAATATTTTTTCAGTATCATCTGAATGGCAGTCTGGACATTCAGGCGCCTTTGTATCACCTATCTTTCGCAATTCGCTGAAAACAGCATTGCAGTGCTTACATTTAAATTCATATACTGGCATATAATAATCCTCTACTGTTATAATGAAATGAAATAATAAGTAATGTAGCTTCCATAACACAAAACAGGTTGTATAGTATTTTACTATATACTAACATTCAATTGGTTTCAATAAAATTTTTTAGAAAATAAAACCGTTCATCAGTAACTATCGCCCATAATTGTTTTGTATATTTTTTATTAAGCATTTTTAAAATTTACAGTAACAATAAATTGGCTAAAACATTTTTTATTTATATTAACAGCATATTAATTCTGTATAAGATAAAGGATGTGCATAATGGAATTATCGCTTAAAACATGGAATCGCAGTTATGGTAGCATCAAGCAAAGGGCATGGTAGGCTATGACAATGGAGATGACAAAAAAAAGTTGCTCTATCGATTATAGGTCGATAACAATACCAACAGGACAATGATCTGAACCTTCAATATTGTTTTGTATAAACGCATCTTTTACCTTTGTTTTTAAATCTTCACTGATAAAGAAATAGTCAATCCTCCATCCTATATTACGCTCGCGAGCCTTTGTTTTGTAATCCCACCATGAGTAGTGCCCACCTTCTTTTACAAATAAACGAAATGCATCAACATAACCATAGGATATAAACTTATCGATCCATGCACGTTCCTGTGGTAAAAATCCTGAAACGGTTTCATTTTCTTTTGGACGGGCTAAATCAAGTTCAGTATG
>DAOLVF010000060.1:0-12654 GCA_035420565.1 Spirochaetota bacterium
CATAAAAATTATATTGACATTTGATAATAGATGGCAGTATATTAGTAAAAATTTTATAGTAAGCAATTTGACTTACATTATTTAGTGAGATATGTTTTCAAATTATTCTACGGAGGATATACATGCGTAAATCGTTATACAGTATTGTGGTGATAGTTGCTGTTTTAATAGCTGCTAATCCTGGGTTTTCACAGGAAGCTAAAAATACTACTTTGACATCCCAAAATTTAACAGAAGAAAGTAAACAATTGGACCAGCAAATCCTTAGCATTTGCAAACGGATCGAAGACACAATAGCTACATACAAATTGATGACAATTAAAGATATACGGTTGCTTCCATTTCAGGTTTCGTACACGCAGGGGAATGATTTTATTTATCTTGAGAAACACTTTTTTATTAATGATGATATCATACCCAATAAAATAAAATTACAGAAACTAAAATCCATTAAAATATATACTAACGGAACCACTATTAATAAAATAGAGTCACTTATTAGAGAGGAAAATTATTACGAAAATAGCGTTACAGAGGTAAAAATTGTCGATCCATCCCCTAATACATTGGGAACGGACGATATCGTTTTTACCTTTGTTAAAAATAATAAACCAATAGTTACTGATAAAAAACTTTCAGAGGTAAAAAATACTCTGGCATTCCCCATCCAGAATCAGTTAAAAAACGAATTTTATATACCTCATCTGATGTATTTCTATGATGTTTTGCTGAATATATCCGAAACATATTATAAAGGAATAAAAGATATTGATAGCACCATGACCGAATTTTTAAAGAGTTCAACTAAATATTATTAACAGTGTTACAATATTATAAATAAATAGCAAAACGAAAATAGAAATAAACCTCACCCCTGTCCCCTCTCCTTCGCAAGGCGAGGGGAGCATTGTTTCCAGGTTATTCTGATGGACGCAGTCCCGAAGAATCCATTCGTTCACAAAAAGTTGAGATTTTTCACTCCGTTCAGAATGACATGTCATCACTCCCGTCATTCTGGACTTAACCCGGAATCAAAATATGTAACGTTAGATTCTTAAATAAGTTCAGGACATGATTCAGGATGATGTCCTTGCCATTGTCATTCTGAGGGAGCGCCAGCGACTGAAGAATCTGTTCATTCACAAAACGTCGAAATTCTTCGCCTTCGGCTCAGAATGACATGTTTACCATTACCTTATGAGTGGCGGGATATCCGGCCATTGAAACTTTATTGAGAGCACTTATAAAATTATAATAAAATATTGTGAATGTATAATTGCTAACTATATTTATATATATAAATTAATATAATTATAACAATGAGGTTGTATATGAGCTTGATAGTTGACAGAAGAGATCAGGAATTTGTGTTGTACGAGATGCTAGGATTGGAGGAGTTGTTTTCAACGCCTCGTTTTGCCGATTATTCAAAGGATATGTTTGATATGGCAATTGACCTGTCAAAAAGAATATCCGAAGAGGAAGTATTGACTTCGTATATGGAAGGTGACAGGGAAGGTGCAAAACTGATTAATGGTGAGGTAAAGGTTCCCCATTGTTATCACCATTTGCATAAAACAATGAATAATAGTGGACTTTTTACCATGGCGGTATCGCCCGAAGCTGGAGGACAGGGCTTCCCCTATGTAATAGATCTGGCTGCACGTGAGTACTATGTGTTTAATATGGGCTTTTTGTTATACCCTGAAGCTGCTGTTGGCGCTGCTCACCTCATAGAGGTATACGGCACTGAAGAGCAGAAGAATAAGTACATGTATAAGATGTATGAAGGGAAATGGGGTGGTACGATGGTTTTAACTGAACCGGAGGCAGGTTCAGATGTCGGTAATTTGAAAACAAAAGCTATTCCTCAACCTGATGGCACCTACAGGATAGTAGGAAGTAAGATATTCATATCAGGAGGTGATTCCGACCTTTTTGAAAATATTGTTCATCCTGTACTGGCGCGTATTGAGGGTGACCCTTCAGGAACTGCAGGTATTTCAATATTTCTTGTCCCAAAATATCTGGTGAATGACGATGGAACAATTGGGGAAAGGAATGATGTTACTATAACCGGTATTGAGCATAAAATGGGATTAAAGGGAAGTGCCACCTGCTCAATGAGTTTTGGCGACAATGGCAATTGTTATGCTGAACTGTTAGGGAATCCACGTCAGGGCATGAAGATAATGTTTCAGATGATGAATGAAGCACGCATTGGAATGGGTTTACAGGGATTGGGTACTGCTTCCATTGCCTATTTGCACGCATTGAACTATGCAAAAGAACGCAAACAGGGTGCAGATTTAATGAATATGCAAAATCCCGAAGCACCACGAGTACCTATTATAAATCATCCTGATGTACGCAGGATGCTGTTATGGATGAAATCGCATGTAGAAGGTATGAGAGCCCTGGTATATTTATGTGCATTGGCTATTGACCGTAAAGAGGCAAGTGAGGGTGATGAAGCAGAAAAATGGCACGGCATTATGGAATTGCTGGTACCAATTACCAAAGCGTATTGTACCGATATGGGATTTAGAGTAACCGAGCTTGCAATACAAATTTATGGCGGTTATGGCTATTGCCAGGATTATCCGGTTGAACAGTTTATGCGTGATTTGAAGATTGGATCAATATATGAAGGTACTAATGGCATTCAGGCATTAGACCTGGTGGGAAGGAAGATGGCACAGAAGAAGGGTGCTAATTTTATCAATTTTTTAGGTGAGATCAATAAAACATTAACACGTTATAAAGACAATCCACGATTAACAGATATCTCAAAAGATATTCACGATGCTGTTAATATACTGGCTGATATGGGTATGTTCTTTGTTCAATGCGGTAAGGAAGGCAAATTTTTAATTCCAATAAGCAATGCATATTCATTCCTGAATCTAATGGGGACGGTTACTCTTGGCTGGTTATTATTCTGGCAGAGTGGCATTGCCTATGAAAAGTTAGATGCTATCGGTAAAGAAAATCATATTGATGTCAATGATGCAAATGCACTGGCACAGTTAGCAAAAGAGCATAAGGAAGCAGCATTTTATTGTGGCAAAATTCATAGTGCACGCTATTATATTGCTCATGTGTTGCCTCATGCACAATCGTATGCAAAGGCAATAAAGAGTCAGGATATTTCAATGTTACATATTCCAGAGGAAAGCTTTGCGACTGTTTAAACAGGTAGTTGTATGTATCATAAAAAGGCGGGCGCTGTTTGCTTGCCTTTTTTATTATATGAATCGAGTGAGCAACAATGACATGCCCCAATTCGAGTATGTGGTAAGGCTCTGACCCCACTTTTTAACCATACTATAATTGTACCATATAATGTTTATAGGGATTAATATGCGTGAGGGATGCGGAGGGTGGCAAAGCCAGCCACAGGTGTTGCAGGCATAGTATGCCCAATTGCAGGGGCGCATCGTGATGTACAAGGTAGGGGTATATAATTATATGCATTGTTATGTAAAACACCTGTGGCCATAGCCCGCAGCAGCCCGACCCCGCGTCAGCGGGGGCACGCCCGGATGACACAGAATTGTATAACACACTATACAATGAAAAAATACTTGCATTTAACAATTTTGCTATACAATGAGGTGCATTTACATAATAAAGAGGCAACCGTGGGATATAAAGATCTGAAAGATTTTATTAACACGTTAGAAAAAGCCGGGCAGCTTAAACACATTATACCAGAGGTTGATGCGTATCTTGAAATTACCCAGATTGCTGACCGCGTGAGCAAAGATGGTGGGCCGGCACTTCTTTTTGAAAAGGTAAAGGGTTCACAGTATCCTGTACTTATCAATGCATTTGGCAGTTACCAGCGCATGCAGATGGCGTTGCAGTGCAATTCGTTTGATGAAATTGGTGAAAAAATTTATTCCCTCATTACGATGCAGCCGCCTAAAAATTTTATGGATAAAGTTAAAGCCCTGCTTACATTGAAGGATATTGCCAGGATTATGCCAGAGGTAGTTGGTACGGCCCCCTGCCAGAAACATGTACTAATGCAGGGTGCGTTGCTTGATGCTCTGCCCATTTTGACATGCTGGCCTAAGGATGGCGGGCCGTTTTTAACCCTGCCGATAGTTATAACAAAGGACCCGGAAACCGGTTTGCAGAATGCTGGCATGTACCGGATGCATAAATTTAGTAACACAACAACCGGAATGCACTGGCAGTATAATAAAGATGGTGCACGTCATTACCGGAAATATTGTCAGTTGCAGAAACAGATGCCGGTAGCCGTGGCACTGGGAGGCAGTCCTTCTATAATCTATGCTGCTACAGCACCGCTGCCACCTGATGTAGATGAGATGCTTTTTGCTGGTTTTCTGGGGTCAGAGCCTGTTGAGCTGGTAAAAGCAAAAACAGTTGATTTGCTGGTGCCTGCCCATGCCGAGTTTATCATTGAAGGATATGTTAATCCCGGTGATGAAACAATGGAGGGGCCATTTGGTGATCATACGGGATTTTACTCTGCTGCAGATATCTATCCGGTGTTTCATGTAACCTGTATTACAACAAGCGATAATCCCGTTTATCCTGCCACCATCGTAGGGAAACCACCCATGGAAGATTGTTACATGGCCAAGGCAACCGAGCGTATATTTTTACCATTTTTGAAAATGGTAATTCCGGAGATTGCAGATATAGAGCTTCCTCTTGAAGGTGTTTTTCATAACTGTGCACTTGTATCTATAAAAAAAGAGTATCCTGCGCAGGCAAAGAAGGTTATCAATGCACTGTGGGGATTGGGTCAGATGGCATCAACAAAATATGTTGTAGTTTTTGATGATGATGTTAATCTGCGTGATTATAGTACGGTGGTATGGAAACTTTTAAACAATGTTGACCCGCGCAGGGATCTCATGATTGTGGAGGGTCCGCTGGATGCTCTTGACCATTCAGCACCGTTTGCTAACTTTGGCGGGAAAATGGGGATTGATGCAACCCGTAAAACAAAAGAAGAAGGTATGGGTCGTGACTGGCCTGATGAGATAACAATGCGTGATGATATCATTGCACTGGTTGCAAAGAGGTGGAAAGAGTATGGATTTTAAAAAACTGTCGCAGCTTATATTGATAGAACAAACGGCTTTTGCATTGCCATTTGCCTATTTAGGCATTTTATTTGCAGGCGGCGGAACGCTAACAACATGGATATTTGCTTCATTAGCACTGGTAGCAGCACGTACGGCTGGAATGTGTTTTAACAGGCTGATTGATGCAGAGATAGATGCAAAAAATCCACGCACAAAGGAAAGAGCGCTTCCCAGAGGTGAGGTAACCAAACAGGAGGTACTTATCGTAGCGGTCATTTCATGTGTGGTATTTATTTTTTCTTCGTATATGCTCAATATGCTTTGTTTTTATCTTTCATTTTTGGCGATAGTTCTTCTGGTAAGTTATTCATACTTTAAACGGTTTTCATCGGCATCGCATCTGTATTTAGGCGTTGTAGAGGCGGCAGCTCCTATAGGAGGATATCTTGCTGCAACAGGAGAGTTTACATTGATCCCGTTTATACTGGGTTGTGCCATCATGATGTGGATTGCAGGTCTTGATGTTGTGTATGCACTGTTAGATGTTGATTTTGACAGGCAGGAAGGATTGTATTCTATCCCATCACGATATGGCGTTAAAACTGCTCTTATTATTTCATCGTTGTTGTATCTTTTATCGTTTTCATCATTAATAATTGCAGGAATGCTTACAAACATGAAAGAGGCTTACTGGATAAGTGTTCTTTGTGTTGGGATAATTTTTATTTATCAGCAGATGTTAGCTCGAAGAAAGGATATAGAACCTGCAATAAAAGAATTTTTTAAGGTAAATTCATTTATAGCTCCTGTTCTATTTCTGGGAACATTTATTGATGTCTATTTTATTGTATAAAAAATATAAGCTCTGACCCCCTTATAGTTAGTGTTTTTTAAAAAAATCACAAAAAGTATAAAAAAATGCTCAATTCTTTTTAATATTTTTCATCTCCGGCGTTATGAATAGTAGGGATTTCAATTATTATAACAACACGGAGGAATACCCATGGCACGGAAATTGCGCCTACAACTGCCCGAGCATACCTATCACATCATGAGCCGCTGTATCGAGTGGCGTGATATGATGCAGGAGGAGTACTTTAAAGCCTGCTTTGTCGACATATTGAACAGAACAAAACAAAAATATGACTTTAAGCTGATAGCCTACTGCATCATGGACAATCACATCCATATTGTCATCCACACAACCAGCACAGGAGCGCCCATAGCACGCATTGTGCAGTATATCAAGGCACGGTTTGCCGAGATGTATAATAAAATAACCGGTAGAACGGGTCCATTCTGGAATGAGCGCTATAAGGATATCATTGTACAGTTTGCCCATGATGCGTTTCATTATCTGTTGTGGTTACTGTGGTACATAGCGTTCAATCCAGTACGGAAGCGCCGGTGTGATAGTCCTGTCAAGTATCGCTACAGCAGCATACAATGCTATGTACAGGAGGGTGCTGATGTTGGTGTGCCGATAGACCATCATGAGTACTTTCTGCAGCTGGGGGACAGTTTTAGCGAACGGGTGAGACGTTTTTTGCAGTATGAGGAGGCGTACCGTAAGCGCTACTCCATTGCACAGTGGGTATAAAATAAAAAAGGGGTCAGAGCCTTATACCTCAACCGTAAAATTAATCTTTATTTATACACAGCTTCGTGATACAATTAATCACATGATAATTGTAGGTATAACAGGTGCTAGCGGGGCACTATTAGGCATACGCTGTATTGAAGAGCTGGTATATCATAATAAACAAATTGCTGTTATAGTATCCAAGAGCGCATGGCCTATCATACACCATGAGATGCAAACAGATTGTACCTCGATTATAAGCATTGTTAAACAACGAACTATGCAACCGGAATTGTTAAGTAATATTATAGAGTATAGTCCTGATGATTTTTTTGCACCTATAGCAAGTGGCAGTAATCAATTTGAAGCTACAATAGTTATACCCTGCTCAATGAAAACAGTGGCTGCTATCGCTCATGGATATGCAGATAATTTAATCCATAGGGTATGTGATATTGCACTGAAGGAAAAACGGCAGCTTGTTATAGTGCCCCGTGAAACCCCTTTGAGTGCACTACACCTTTATAATCTCTATACATTATCAATGTATGGGGCTTCAGTGGTAATGCCCATACCAGCTTTTTATAATTTTCCTGAAACCGTCGATGATGTAGTAAATTTTATCATAGGCAGGGTATTTGACCAGTTACATATTCAGCATAACCTCTATAGGCGATGGCATTATGAAGAACATACACGATGAAAAACTTGCCCTTATTTATAATAAAGTTATTGCGGGAGTACCAGTCAGTAACGATGACGCATACACAATGCTAACCACCAATGATATCATGGGACTTGGCTTCATTGCTAATACAGTAAAAAAGGAAATGCATGGCAATATCATCTACTATGGTGTTAATATGAATCTCAATTACACCAATATATGTTTGCTGCGCTGTCCTTTATGTGCTTTCTCACGCGATAAGGATGACCACGATGCCTATTGTTTATCACATGATGAGATAGTTCATAAAATAAAAAATGCTGCTGACATTGATGAGGTGCACATCGTTGGAGGGATACATCCCGATTTGCCTTTTTCATACTATGAAGAGATGATTGCATTGATAAAATCTACCAGGCCTGATATTCACATTGTTGCTTTTACTGCTGTTGAATATGACTATATGGCAAAGAAATTTAATATTCCGCTTGATGAGCTATTTCAGCGATTAAAAAAAGCTGGCATTGATTCCATACCAGGGGGAGGTGCAGAAATACTTGCCAATCATATCCGAACAACTATCGCCCCAAAAAAAATAAGTGGACAACGGTGGCTGGAGGTTATGGCGACAGCACATAGAAATGGAATGAAAAGCAATGCAACCATGCTTTTTAATCATATCGAAGATACTGCTGATATTGTTGATCATATGTGCAAAATTCGTGATTTGCAGAATACTACCGGTGGATTCAAAACCTTTGTGCCCCTCGTATTCCATGAAGAAAATACAGGGGTCAGAGCCAGACGGAAAGATCCAACCGGCTATGACATCATCCGTATTTATGCTACTGCGCGCATATATCTTCATAATATTCCCCACATAAAGGCGCTGTGGATGTATGTAGGTGAAAAGCTTGCACAGGTGTTACTGCAATGCGGTGTGGATGATATTGGTGCTACATATTATTATGAAAAGGTGGTCCACAGTGCAGGTGCAAAAACGCCTGCATGGGGGTCAGAGCCTTTTTTGCAGCACTTAATTTATGACGCTGGTTTTAAACCTGTGCGGGTTAACGCCAGCTATGAAGCAATAAAAAAATAGCAACGAGGTACCATGAAATTAGGGTATATTAATTATTTAAACTGTTATCCTTTTTACTTTAACATGTTTGAAAAAAAACCACTTCCTGATGTTGAGGTTATTCCGGCATATCCAAGCCAGCTTAACGCAATGATAAAAGAAGGGAAGCTTGCAATGAGTCCTATATCTGCTGCAGCGTATGCAGAAGGCTATAACGACCTTGTACTGTTACCTGACTTCTGTTTAAGTTCGATTGGGTATGTGCGCTCAGTCATACTGGTGAGCAAAAAACCTATTGAAAATTTAAACCACAGCACCGTTGGGTTATCGAGTGCATCGCAAACATCGGTAGTGCTGTTAAAAATTTTATTACAAAAATATTACGGGCTGGTCCCAAACTATATTCCATCTGATCCTTATGCAACACTGCACCATGTTGACGCCAAACTGGTTATTGGCAACGAGGCAATGATGCACGAAACCGAACCGCTTCCCTATGTATATGACCTTGGCGATTTATGGCTTAACAAAACAGGATATCCTGTAGTGTTTGCTGTATTTGCAGTCCGCAATGATGCACTGGATAGCAATGAAAAAACTATCAATGCAGTTTGCCAATCGTACCACACATCGCTTTTACAACTTAAAAACAATGCACCCGAATTAATTGCATGTGCCAGTCTTCGCTATCCTGATATAGCGTATGATATCGCAACATACTATACACTGCTTAAATTTGAATTTGCAAACAAGCTCAAAGAAGCGTTGATGTTTTATTTTACCAGTGCTCATGAATTGGGCTTGCTGCCATATATTCCTTCGTTACAATTTTATGGGCGATAGTTACTGTATATGAATACCGTTGACTCAATAATCAATGCCGCATATAACAACAAACGCCTGGAGCCTCATGAAGCCGTTTTACTTTTTGATTGCGATGTTGCGACCTTAGGAGTTTTAGCCAATTATCGCAGAGAACAAATAGTCTCCGGCAATGAGGTTGGCTTTGTTATAGACCGGATTATAAATTATTCTAATCGCTGTCAGGCAATGTGTAAATTTTGTGCATTCCATGCACAAGCAGGGAAGATACAGTCATATGATCTGACGGTTGATGATATTTTGCAAAAAATTGATGAGCTGGTACATATAGGTGGCACTCAGGTAATGCTGCAGGGAGGATTGCATCCTGACTATACATTACAGGATTATGTTGCCATGATAAAAACTATCAAACAGCATTATCCTGATATTTATCTTCATTCATTTTCACCATCAGAGATAGTCCATATTGCAAAGCGCAGCGGCAGTACAATTGATGCTATTATAGATACTTTACAACAGGCAGGGTTGGATTCAATCCCTGGCGCATCAGATCTTCTGGTTGACGATATCCGTAAAAAGGTAAGTCCGCGCAAAGCTACAGTAGCACAGTGGTGCGAGGTAGTCCGTTCAATAAAAAAACATGGTATGCACACAACAGCTACCATGACCTATGGGATGGGTGAAACAAAGCTTCAACGGATAGAGCATCTTGATGTTATACGGAAAATGCAGGATGAAACAGGTTGTATTATGGCATTTATTCCATGGTCATTTGCACCAAAGGGAACAAATATGGACACTATAATCCCTGCAACAGGGATTGATTATCTAAAAACTGTTGCTATTTCACGAATATTTCTGGACAATGTACCTTATTTACATGCGGGATGGCTAACTGAAGGGATGGCTCTGGCACAGATAGCGCTGGCAATGGGTGCAAATGATATGGGTGGCATATTGATGGAAGAGAAGGTTGTAAAGGCTACCGGTGTAACAACCACAACAAATATACCGCAGTTGTGTGATGTTATCATTAATGCAGGCAAAATTCCGGTTCACAGAGATTCCATGTATACTGTACTGCGGAGAATGGTATGAGATACATCATTGATAACAAAAATCCCAACACTCGCAAACAACAAATCAGGACCATGTTTGATTCAATTGTTGAAGGTTACGATAGGGCAAACAGGATTTTATCATTAGGGATTGATACAATCTGGCGTAAAAAAATGATTCAGCAAATTGATTGTAAGCAAAACGATGTTGTTCTGGATGTTTGCTGTGGAACAGGTGATCTGTCAAAACTTATCCGCAATACAGGAGCAAAGGTCATATCATTAGACTTTTCATCTGCCATGATTAACAAGGGCAAAAAGAATGGAAATATAGATGATATGGCAGTAGTAGCTGATGCTTCAAGGCTTCCGTTTAAAGAAGCAACATTTAGCAAGGTATGTGTATCCTTTGGCATACGCAATATTCCGGATATTGATATATTTCTGGGCGAAGTATTCAGGGTGTTACAACCCGGAGGGATGTTTGTTGCATTGGAGTTTACCCGTCCACGCAATCCTATTGTGCGATTAATCTATTTTTTATATCTCTATACATTCCTGCCTATGATTGGTGGAATTATCGCAGGGAACATAAAAGCATATCACTATCTATCAAAGACCATACATACATTTATTGATCCGCCATCATTACTGGCAATTCAGGAAAAACATGGTTTTGTTGAAATAAAGTGTAATTCCATGACACTGAGTATTGTTACCGCATATTCAAGTATAAAACCAAAGTCCCTATCATCGCCTTTAAGCTTACAGCATTTAAACAACTTACAGCACAACAGGGTGATAATACATTAGATAGAATTGATGTTTCATCAGTGTTTTTTTATCAGTAACCATTCAATTAGTAGATAAAGTCTGGGAATCAGGATCAAAATGTTTTGAATATCATACCAATTTCAAGTTGATAGGTATAAAGGTAATCACGCCAGCTTGTGTCTTCAATGACATTGGTAAAGTAAAATTGGCCATGTGGTGCTATATAAAAATAGGTAAAACGGTTAAATGCAAATACCAATCGCAACATTAATCCTGCCCCAAACTGATTATAATTGATATATCTAATCCCATCGGTATGTTGATTGTTGCTGCTCATGGTATTATGAAAAATGTGCATGTAACTCAATCCATATAAGATATCAATACGAATTGTATTGCCAAATGATGATAGCAAATATAATGGTATTATTATAGAATGATTTTTTGATTTTAATTTTTCATCAGTACTATCCTGAAATACCAATTCACTTTCAAGGTATGAATAGTTTATACCAGCATGGATGCCAAAGCTATTCGTAAACATGTTTTCAAAAAATAACCCAGCACCAGCCATAATACCTTGATTCCATGTAATATCCTTCCCATCATCCTTGCCACTTTTATGCCATACATCATCAGCTCCACCGGATAAAGAAAATCCAAAGGAATAATTTGAATAATTATTCTGTGCTATAGCTAAAGTAGATGATATAAAAACAACTATAACACAACTAACTTTCAGCAAATTTTTTTGAAAAATCATGTTTTAGTTGCCTATTATGGGTTTTATACTATTTTGGCATAATACAGGTGCCATTAAACTTTGCGCCATTTTCAACATACAAATCAGGCGTTACGATGTCACCTGACATATTGCTGTGTTCAAAAATTTCAATAAGTTTAGAAGCTTTGATTTTACCCTGACATTTACCACTTATTGAAACAGTAGCAGCGGTAATTTCTGCACTTACCCTGGCATCATCTCCTATAATGAGCGTGCCGTCAGTTTGAACTTTTCCTTCTAATGAACCTTTAATCTTTAATGATGATTTAAACTTCAATGTACCCCGGAATGAAATATCGCTTGCAATTACTGTAGCTATCTTGTTTTCATCCTCTATAATTTCTTTTTGTTCTACCATATTGTATCCTCCGAAAATAGAATTATCCTCTCAATGTTATTCCAGGCGTTACCCGGAATCTGCTTTCGCCGCCTTCGTCATTCCGGACTTGTTCCGGAATTCAAATGACTGTCGCCAAATATATGTATCCCAATTTCTCAGGCACAATGCTATACATTGTAAACTCATTAAAATTAAAATATTTTATCATTACTGCTGTAATGTCAATTCAATTTATCAGAAATAGCATATTTTTAAAAAAAAAGAAAAAAAATCCTTGCATAAATCCATCATAGATTATTATAGAAAGAAAGTGTAATATATGCTATAATGTATTGTATAGTAAATCTGCTCTATAGAGAATAACAATTTTATCAAAAACTATTGAAGCGATAATAATGAAGGAGAAATATTGTATGGAGGAAATTTTACAAAAAGCAAATGAATTAGGGCTAATGATTAAGGGCAGTGATATTT
>DAOLVF010000061.1:0-12621 GCA_035420565.1 Spirochaetota bacterium
CTCCTAATGAATTATTTTTTACAGAAAAGGGTTGCACTTAATTGTTGAATCTAATCAATAATATAAAAATATTATTGACTTTTATTTGCTATACAATAATGTATCGATGTTACTAATTTTAGTAACTATGAAATTTAATAAAATGTTATAATAATTGTTCGGTAGTTTATGAAATATTTATCAACTATATTATGTTTGATATTGTTAATTTATTGCACATCATGTTCTGATTTTATTAGCAAATATAATAAATCAAATGATAATAACGGAGAAGAAGATATTATTCATAAAGTATTTACTCCTCAATTTAATTTGATTACTGGAGAATATAAAGGCTCTCAAATTATATCTATTACCACGACAACAATTGATGCTTCAATAAGATTCACTACAGATGGTTCAACACCTTCTCCTAATTATGGGATTATTTATGAAAAACCATTTATAATAACATCTTCCTCAACAATAAAAGCAATTGCTTATAAAACTGGATATGTTGATTCTGATATTGCTATAACAGAATATACCATCCTTCCTTTGGGAAACATCAGGATAACAAACAATAGTGGTGTTTCTCTCAATCCAGTTTCTTCATGGAACGGTAATGAATATGCTATTGTTTGGCTAGATAACAGTGATAATAATAATATTTCTGAAATATTTTTTACAAAAGTAAATAACAATGGAGAGAAAATCTCTAATGATATTAGAATAACGGAAAGTAATTATCAGAAATTGAGACCCTTTATTATATGGGATAATAATAATTATGCAGTGGTTTATGAAGTTAATTATAGTGGATTTTCACAAATTTTATTTTCTAAATTGGAACTTGATGGAACAAAAATAATTAGTGATAATGCTATTTCAGATGGTAATTCAATAGCATGGTACCCCCATATAATATTTAATGAAGACAGGTATTTGATAACATGGTATGACAGTAAGAATAGCAATTTTGAAATTTATTTAAAAATTATTGGTATAAATGGAAATATTATAATTGATTCAACAAGATTATCAAATTCCACTACAGCATCAAGAAGACCAGTCATTGCATGGAATGGAAATGATCTTGGTATAGTGTGGGAGGAAAATATTAATCCCAATTCTACATTAAATTATTTATCTATCAATAGACTTGGCCAAATTATTTATGAATCCACTATTACAAGTATTAGTGGGGTTTCGGCATTCACGTCGATAGCATATGATAATTATTCATATGCTCTTGTTTGGTCTGATATGCGTAATGGAAATGCTGAAATTTATTTTACAAAAATAAATTCTCAAGGTCTTAAAATTTTAGATGATATACGGATTACTGTTGCCACAGGTGATTCTATTTTCCCATCTTTGGTATATAATGGTCAGAATTTCGCAATTTCATGGCAGGATAATCGCAGCGGTAATAATGAAATTTACTTTGCACTCATTAATTCTGAAGGATTAAAATTAACAAATGATATAAATATTTCAAATACTTTAGGTGTTTCTCAAAATCCATATTTACTATGGAATGGTTATGAATATGCATTGGCATGGGATGATATTATTGATAATAACAGGGAAATTTTTTTTACAAAGATAAATCCTGATGGTTCAAAACAATAGATAAATTTATATTTACTAAATACTAAAATCATATATCTTATTATAAAATTATTGACAGCAATTGATATATAATATAGTGTACCAACTGGTCAGTACAGGATACAAACCATGACAAAGGGCATGCAGACAAAACAGGCAGTCATTGAACGCATCACCGAGCACATTCATCTTTATGGATTTTCCAATACAAGCTTACAGGATATTATTGCTCTCAGCGGTGTTAAAAAGGGTAATCTGTATTTTCACTTTAAAAATAAGGAAGCATTGATACTTGAGGCTTTGCAATCTGCATTTAACAATCACCAGCAGTACATTGAAAAACACACATCGCAATACTCAGATCCAATCAAGAAAATTTTTGCCATGCTCGATGCTGTATTTGCATACCATGCACAACGCACATTTCTGGGTGGGTGCATATTTGGCAATACTGCTCTTGAGATGGCTGATAAAAATCCCGCATTTAAACAGTTTATTGCTGATGTCTTCCATCAATGGACACAGTGGATTGCAGCACAACTTGATACTGCCAAAGAGCAGGGATTATTAGCCAGCCACACCCCTGCACAGGAACTATCGCACACCATTGTTGCCGCCCTTGAAGGTGGTATTATGCTTTCAAAGGTAAGCAAAAATGCTTCTGAACTCAGCGCCGTTATGACCACAATCAAAAATGTTTTACAATTGTATGCTACAAACAAAACCAACAATAAAAGGAAACACAATGCTAACAAAACAGGACATCATAGATAAAGCTCTGGAGCTGGGATTTGATGATATTGGCTTTACCAATGCGGAAGCATTCCATGAGCATAAACCATTTTTACAAAAAATTCCCGATAACTATACGTGGGCTGTTGCATCAGGGCTGCAACTTGAAGAAGGATGTAACCCCGCTACGGTGTTGCCTCAGGCACAATGCATTGTGGTGATTTTGCAAAACTACTATAAGTATGATTTTCCAAAAAGCATGGAACCGTTTTTTGGCAGATGCTATATGTATGACGACAGGGTAACGCGCGACGGGCTTACTATCAAGATAAAACAATTCATTGCATTTTTACGCGATGCTGGCATCAAAACAAAAACGCCGTTTCATCTGCCGCAGAAGGCTGCCGCAGCACGTGCAGGTATTGGAACGTTTGGCAAAAACTGTTTGTTATATGCAAACAATGCTGCTAAAAAAAGCTCATGGATTAATCCGGTTACGATAGTTATTGATAAAGAGTATGAACCCGGCAAGCCAACTGTTGCAGCAGGATGTCCCGACTGGTGCAGAAATGCCTGTATAGCAGCCTGCCCCACCCGAGCGCTGAAAGGAAACTGCACCATCGATTCACAGCGGTGCATATCGTACCTTACCTATTACGCCAGCGATATTACTCCTTACGAGTTACGAGAACCCATGGGGCTTTCCGTATACGGTTGTGATAGATGTCAGGAGGTTTGTCCGCGTAACAAAGCGTGGATGTCACAGGTGCTTCCCATCAATGAAAGGGTTGCTAAAAAAGCACCTTATTTTGATTTAATAAAGCTATTACACATGGATGAAAAGTATTTTTTGCACTATATATGGGCTCACATGTTTTACACACCTGCAACCGATATGTGGCGGTGGAAGATGAATGTTGCCCGTGCAATGGGAAACAGCAATGATGACAGGTTTATTCCGGAGCTTATTGCTGAGTTTAACAATACTAATGACCAGCGCGTTCAGGGGATGATTGCGTGGGCGCTTGGGAAGATTGGCGGGGTCAGAGCAGGGGATGCGCTACATCGTTTTAGAGCTGGTGCCACTCATTCGGTTTTACATGAGATTGAACGTGCACTTGATTATTTGCACCATTATTAAAAACGATTGTGCGCATTTATTATTGCAAGGCAGCGTGCATACCATGGTTATTGGTTGTAAAGCTTTATGATAATAAAGCCATTAATATCTTGACAAATATAAAATGTAATTTTACATTAGCCACATGATTCCACGAAACCTTGAAATGCCCATACATAAATACAAATCGCAATATCCGGTTATTGCAATAGCTGGTCCCCGTCAAAGCGGCAAAACAACCCTTGCACAAAAGCTATTTCATGATTACGACTATTGTTCACTTGAAAACCTTGATATGCGATTATATGCTGAAGAGGACCCACGTGGATTTTTAAAGAGCTATCCACCACCACTAATTATTGATGAAGCACAACGAGCGCCTTCACTGTTTACCTATCTCCAGGAAATGGTAGATAAAAACAGCAAACCCGCCGGGTATGTACTAACCGGTTCGCAACAATTTCTTTTGATGGAAAAAATAACACAATCGTTAGCCGGGCGTATCATCATATTTACATTATTTCCATTTACCGTTAATGAACTTATAGTAAAGCGTTTTGATAAGGACATCCCTTCAATATTTACTGTAAAAAAAGAAAACAAAAAACAGTGTAATACTATAACCATTGATAGCATGATTTTTTCTGGTATGTTTCCCCGCATACATGACAAACATCTTGATGCATCAAAGTGGCTTGAAAATTACACAGTTACCTATATTGAACGTGATATCCGCAATCTTATCAATATTGAAAATTTACATCAATTTGAAATATTCATAAAAACAGTAGCATCATACTCAGGGCAATTAGTAAATTATGCGTCACTGTCAAACAGGATTGGCATATCGCAGCCAACTGTCAAAAAATGGCTTTCATTGCTTGAAACAAGTGGTGTTATATTTTTCCTTCAACCATATTTCAAAAATGTTGCAAAACGAGTCATTAAAACACCAAAGCTATATTTTGTCGATACCGGCCTTTTGTGTTTTCTGCTATCCATCCGCAGCCAGAAAGAACTAATAGGGCACCCTCTTTATGGCAATATCTTTGAAACATTTATAATTGCTGAGCTGTATAAACGAATGGTTCATACAGGGATAACTAAGCCGCCAATATATTTTTTCCGTGACAGGACAGGCAATGAAATTGATTGCATCGTTGAATGGGAAGGTTTGCTTACTGTTGAAATAAAATCAGCAAAAACCTATAATCCTGAATTTACCGATGGCATACAAAAATGTAACACGATTCTCAATGCACAAAAAGGTATTGTCATATATGGAGGAGACCACATATTCAATCAGGGTGAAGCTATGGCAGTAGTTCCATGGTGGGCATTGTAGAGATTGTTAAGTTATCCAATTGACTACTGTAAAGAAAGGCTTTCGGCGTATAAAGTACCAAAATATGTTGAATTTATTGATGAACTTCCTCTAACGGCAATAGGGAAACCAGACCGTAAGGTACTGAAACAGCGTGAGATGGAAAAGTTAAAAAGCTAATCATGAAATAATTTTGTCATCTATCTTACAGAAGATTTTATGATAAAAAGAGTATTCCCCAATGAAGCAGGGGATACTCTTTACTGTGAACGCATGATTTTTTCAGCAACTATAAAAAATAAAGTTATTATTCAATAACCCCGCACATTATCTCAAGGTATGCGTTTTGCCCTTTAATTGAAACAGGTGTATCGGTTTCGGGGTCATAGCTTATGGGTGCCTGCTGTTTTATAAGGACTTTAAGAGGGCCATTTTCTGCGGCAGATTGAATTTCGGTCATATTATAATCTGATGAAGTAAACCCCTTAGATGTCAGCAACTCAACAACTTTCCTTGATGCATTTGCCAGATCTGTATAATCGTCAGTTGTTAGCTGTATGGTTGCCTTTATCATTTTTCCTTTCACCTTTTTTTCGCTGGTACCTTCATCAAAGTTCCATGGAAATTGTGTATCAGCCGGTTTTGAAAAGCTAATTCCTTCTATAGATGCAACTGCAGCAATCAGCTCAACTATTTTCTGTTGATCTGTTCGGAGGGGTTGATATTGCTGCTGGCCCCCATTTAATTCCAGAATGCCATTTTTAACAGCAACCCGTGTATAGGTTACCGTTTCACCGGTACTCAATTGCAGTATCAGCGAGTCGCCTTTTATCAACCATGTCCCGTCAGTGAACAGTCTTCCATTAAGATAAGCTGAAAATTTACTTTTACCATCTTCCTTGTAAAAACTTACCTCCTGATAATCCCCCTTTATTGCTTCCCAATCGCCCAATATATTCTTTTCATCAATTTTCGCCTTTGTACATCCTGTAAACACAAAAGAAATACAAACAAGGCTTAGAATTAGTTTATACATACCAGTACCTCCATATAGTATTTAAAAATCGTGCATTCACATAGTTAGTGCATCGTGATGCTGTGATATGTGACATCAATAACCATATAATCCTGCTATTGCTTCTTCTGTACTTTCTGCTCTGTTAACAGTACGTACCGCTTGCGCATGCCTGCTGTATCGATGTGCACCCATGCAGTACAATTGCTTCCGGAAACAACTTCCGTATCAGCATTATTTTTTATTAAAAACCCCATGGCTTCGGCAGCACGCCCAAAAACTGCATACATCAGAGCCGTACACCCAAATGCATCCTGTGCATCCATGTCTGCATTTGCTTTAAGTAAATATGACAGCACCTCAATATTGTCAGCATACGCAGCAATCATACACAGGGTTGTCCCGTGTTGATCGCAGTAATTGATATTTTCGTTATTTACTAATTTATAGAATATATCATTGTTTTTATGATATACTGCCTGCGCCAGTGTTAAATTTTTGTCAGCACTTAACCCATAGAACGCAGCAAGCAATATTCGCGTAACCCATCGCTCCCTGTATGGAGCATATTCCATCTTTTGATAGCTTTCAAGGCTTTTGTATCTTTTCTCAATACCGGCAGCTACTGCAAGTAATTCTTTTTTTGAACACTGTTGTAATTTAGCAAATATGACTTCCTTAAAGTTACTGTCGCCAATACCCTGAACAAGAACCTCCTTTAAATCGGCATCATCAAGTGTGCAAAATGTAAGCGGCGAAGGCAGCAACCACAGCTCCATTGGCAAATGATCCACATAATACAGAATGTCAGTTTGGGACAGCATGTGATTTTTATTTGTGCGTGTACCATATTTTTTCAGGATCTGCTGTTTTTCATAGTTGGAGAGAGCAATGACATTCATTGCATTGATATTAAAAGACAATACATCTTTCTGCACTTTTTTCTGTATATTGTCCCAGCCAGCAGAATAAATGCAGTACACAATACCGTTATCCTCCACCCATGCGGCATTGCTAATATCAATGTTGGTGCTGACCGGTGATTGTATCTGTAACACTTGTTTAAGCGTATTAGTGGCAGGAGTATATGAATACAGATACAGTGCATGCATATACACATCACCGGGGCTGTACATGTACATAGGTATTATCTGCCTACCGGGCTGATACAAACCGTAATCGCAGAGAAAATAAATATTGCTATGTACGGTAAAGCCTGTTGATACCGTGTGCCTTGTATTAACAACCTTGTATTTCATACCCCCGCAACCCATAGCAACGATAATAAAAAAAATTAATAGTGTGCTTCTCACAACACACCTCCCTCTCCCGGCGTTGTCTGGTATCGTATGCGGGCAGGTTGCAAGGGTTACCAGTGCCAGTGTTTGTTTATGGGCGATAGCTTCCTCTAAAAAGCTTTCAGCCCGCAATGACATCTGTAAATGTAAAGTTAACCGCATCAACAAGGCCCCGGTTACTGAGCCTGAGCTCCGGAATAACCGGTAATCCTAAAAGAGCCATTGTCATAAACGGTGAAACCAGATTGCATCCTAACATTTTCCAGGCTTTTTCTAAAGTTTCAACCTTTTTTTGAACTGCTTCAACCGGTTCATCTGTCAGCAACCCTGCAACAGGAAGCTCCACAATAGCCAGCACTTTGCCATCAGCAACAGCTATCATCCCACCACCAGCTTTGATAAGCTCATTCCCGGCAAAAGCCATATCCTCTTCATCGGTACCAACGATAAGCAAATTATGCGAATCATGTGCAACAGTTGATGCAACAGCGCCTTTTTTTAAGCCAAAACCTTTTACAAAACCCAGCCCTTTTGTTCCGGTGGCTTTATGACGCTCAAACAGCGCAGCCTTTGCAATATCCTTTTCTTTATTGGGTGCAACATTGCCATCAATAGTCTTCAATGTTTCAATGACCTGCTTTGTTGTAACTTTTGCCTCTTCTATCTGGATTACACGAACTTTAACCTCGGGTTTATTGTTAGGAAGTATAAAATCATCCTTTGTTAATGTTTTCCCTACATTAATAGTGTTTTTTGACCAGTCAGGATAGGTTACCTTTTTTGCCGATGAAAGCATTGTTCCATCCCTGGCAACCAGCCTGCCGCCAATAATAACTGCTTTCACAGTAACATTATAAAGATCCGAAAGAAGAACAATATCAGCAACCTTTGATGGTGATACGCTTCCAAAATCCTTGCTCATCAAAAAGCATTCGGCAGTATTAATGGTTACCATCTCTATAGCAGTTACAGGGTCAACACCTTCTTCAATTGCTCTTTTAACAATATGATCAAGATGTCCCAGTTTTATCAACGTATCAGGATGGGTATCGTCACTCACAAGGATAGCAAAACGGCTTTGCACTGTATTATGGGTAATAGCTTTTATGACCTCTTTTAAATCGTGCCATGCTGAACCTTCACGTATCTTTGCATACATTCCCAGACGCATCTTTGCCAATGCATCCTCATGCCTCACCGATTCATGACATGAACGCACGCCAGAAGCTATGTATGCATTGAGCATTTTTCCCGTATCGGGCAAAGCAAAGTGACCTGTTACCGGTTTGCCAGCTTTTAGCGTTACTGCTATCTCTTTGTGTACATCCGGGACGCTGTTGAATACACCGGGAAAATTCATAAGCTCACCCAACCCTGCAATGGCATCCCACTTCATTGCTTCTGCTATCTCTTCAGGGCCAATTTCAGCACCTGCATCCTCCAGCCCTTGTGCAGCCGGCACGCATGAAGGCACTGTAGCATAAACCCTGAGCGGCACATCCCGTGCTTCATCAAGCATCAGTTTCACACCTTTAAGCCCCAGCACATTAGCTATCTCATGCGGGTCCATAAAGATTGCCGTTGTTCCATGTGGTACCACTGCAGTGCTGTACTGTGATACCGTCAGCATGCTGCTTTCAACATGAATATGCCCATCCATAAATCCAGGTGCAATATATAAACCGGTAGCATCAATTATTTGCGTTGTTTCGCCAATACAGTGGCTGGCATCTCCTACCAATGCTATTCTTCCTTTATATAGGGCGACATCGATATGTTCCTGCAACTCTTTTGTATTGACATTCACCAATGTTCCATTTTTAATTACCATGTCAGCCTTACGGCGTCCCATGGCAACATCGGCAAGCTCCATGGTAATCGTTTCAAGTGGTATAAAGTTCATAAAGTTATCCCCCTATTGAATTTGTTGCACTATAGTATTGCAATCAAAGAGCATACCATCATCTTTTTTTGCAATCATTTTCATGTCGTTTGTAAATCCGGTTTTACTAAAAAGCATATAGCAGTTATTTTGATCTTTGCAATAGACAATGTCCCTTGATATTTTTACTAAAATCAGGATATATAGTTTTTTATTGCTCCATGTGCACTCACCAAACCACACCGTATCAGTATCATCATCCAGAGCAACAATGTCAATCTCATTATCTTTTGACCACCACCTGCCTATACAGTTACATTGCAGTAATTGTTTTTGCATCAGAGCATGGCATAGTTCTAAACAGGCGTCTTCAAAGGTTAAAGAAACATGATGCTCAACATTATCCTTAAATTTTTTAACACAATATCAGGTTGTTCACGTTCAATCCATCGCCTATTGGGAAATATAAAATGAAAACAAGTTATCAAATTTTTTCAAACGCTTTCTGAATTAAAGCCCCATCAGGCTTTTTCGTTAATACGCTCACCAGTGGTACAATAAAAAATGGGATGATCATTCCTAAACTGGACGCAACGGCAGACTTTTCAGCACCCAGATAAAAAAACAAACCAATAGACACCACAAGCCCTGTAATCATACCAGCATATACCCCGGCAAGGGTTGTTCGTTTCCAGAACAGTCCATACAAATACGGTGCCATGAATGCGCCTGCAACGGCTCCCCATGAAAGCGACATCAGGGTTATAATTATTCCAAATTCATATCGTGCAGTAAAATATGATAATATGACAAACAAGGCACTCAAAAAGCGCATCATTGCTACAGAATTCTCTTTTGTAATTTGTGGATTAACATGCCCTTTGTAAAGGTCAATTGCAATAGCAGATGAAGATACTAATACAAGTGATGAAAGAGTAGACATGGATGCAGAAAGAATTAACAGTAATATCACAGCCATTAAAGGCTCCGGCAGATGTTTTGTCAGTAAATCAGGGATGAGCAGGTCAAATGCCGGTTTATTACCAACAACAGGAACTGCATCATAAAACAGGTGTGATAGCGAACCGGTGAAATACGCGCAAACACCAATAATTGTTGCAAAACAAAATGTTACAATAGCGGCTTTCTTTATAAGATCCTGACTTTTAATAGCATAAAATTTTTGCACCATCTGCGGCAAGCCCCATGTACCAAATGATGTCATGAAGATAAATGCAGAAAGGAGGATCCATCCTGGTTGTTTTCCAGCAGGCACATGTAATGGATATTTTTCAGCAACCAGTGCAATACTTTGAACTATCCCACCATTTTTAGATGATAGTATCAGTACCATGGTGAGAGCTCCTGCAACCATAATAATACCTTGAATAAAATCGGTCAATGTAATAGCAAAATACCCACCCAGCACAAGGTAAATACCGGTGATACCAATCATTATGATGAGTGCTAAATCATACGAAATATTGAAATTAACTTCAAAAAGATGTCCCAGACCTTTAAAAACAGATGCAGAGTACGGAATTAAAAATATAAATATAATGACAGCAGCAAACATCTTAATATATTTGCCATCAAAGCGTTCCATTAAAAACTCAGGCATGGTCATGACATCTAAATTTTGAGTCATAATTCTCGTACGTCTTCCCAGCACAAGCCATGCTAACAGTGAACCAAACAGCGCATTACCAACGCCAATCCAGACAGCATTAAGCCCATATACCCAGCCCAATTTGCCGGCAAAGCCTATAAAAAGCACTGCTGAAAAATACGAGGTGCCATACGCCAACGCTGAAACCCATGGGCCAATAGTTCGGCCACCTAAAAAGAAGTCCCCCAGTGTTGATGTTTTACGCATACCCCAGATACCAATAATAACCATTAAAGCCAGAAAGATTGTTAACAATGAAATTGACCACATAGCTACCGATCTCCTTTTTTATTTTTAATCGATCATCATGCCTGGCAATTACATTGCCAATGGAATGTTGTACTAAAATTACTTTGAATTTATATTTCTATCAAGAAAGCAGGTTGTCAATAATAAAATAATTTTGATGAAGGATCTATATTGCAATGAGGAATAGTGACTCTATAAACAAATCAATCTCCAGAGGGAGTATAATAACTAGAGAGAATAAATATAAATACAAGTGAAAGCATTATCCTTTTATCAATTGATTTCTGTATATTATCACTCATATCAAGAATATAATTACTACGAAATAGAGTAAACTCTCTGGTCAGGCTCGCTAAAACATCCCTGTCTTTGACTATTAAAAACCTCCTGTTTGGAAACGAATGGAGTATAGAATCATCTTTTTTTCTCATCATACACATACATTTTTGGAGAGAAATATCCTCTTACTGGAATAAAAAATGTATCTCTATCAAGAACTTCATTTATCTGATCCATATTTCTTCTTCCAATAACCAGCAATGCTTACTATTTAATCTGCATGCATTTTTTTAAGTAATTTTTTGCACTGTAATGATTATTTTTTTCGATAACAATATTTTTTTATATTTGTGATATGTTTCAAATTTGAAGTTACAACCAATACCCGGCACCAGAACATTGCCATATAAAATAGCTATAGTATTATTTCAGCAAGGAAACTTAACCCTTCACTATTTTGAAGATTTTTATGATTTTTTTATTACAGATGATTGTATAATAATGGGTGAGGGTTTGATATTCCATAACAAAATTTAAAAGGACACCATGTTCTGGTGTCCTTATATTCATAGTAAACTTTTACTCATTCATGGTATATTGCCCTTTCAATGCATACACCTGTTCATTCCATACCTTATTAAAAATTGCATCATCCAGAACAGGTTTTTTGATCATCTTTACAATAAGCTCATTTTGCTTATCGCTGTTTTTCTGCCCTGTGTAAAGCCGTGTTGCATATGCAGAGAAATCGCTGACTATGAATTTGAAAATCTCATCAATGATCTCATCTTCAATATTGTAAATCTTCTTATTTTCGCAGATAAGCTGTGTATAGGGAATCAGTGTAAACAGCTCGCCCACCGATAGCATATAATCAATATTCTTTGTTTGCTTTTCATCCGGAGTCCCCTTAATAAGGAAGTTTCTAAATGCTTCTATCTGTTCTAAGAAAATCTCCAGATTGTTGCTCTTGATGCCTTCATATGCTTTTCTGTAATCATTAAATTGTATCGATCCCAATCCCTTTGCCGGTCCCTGATTAAACAAAAAGCTATCATTAGCAGGATCATCCCGGCGCGGCACCTCCGGATATTCTTTTGGCTTAAACATAAAGTTTTGTAAAAATTTTACAATGAGTGCCATATTAACATGCGTTGTGCCTTCCAGTTTGGGCAGCATCCCGATATCTCGAATTGCCATCTCAAAATAGGTATCCTGCTCAAAGCCTTTTGCAGCTATGACCTCGTGCAGCAACCCAATTACCTTTTCCCCCTCCATGGTTACCTTCATCTTCTGAATTGGATTATACAAAAGGTATCTGCGATCATCAGGATTGGCGGTACGGAAATAATCACAAGCTCGCAAAGCAAACAGCTTCATCGCCGCCAACCGTGCAAAAGCCTCAGTAAATATTTTCTTAACATGCGGGAAATCGGTTACATACATATTATAAAGTCTTC
>DAOLVF010000062.1:0-4802 GCA_035420565.1 Spirochaetota bacterium
CCTTTGATTGCCACCAAGCATTTTTTGTATATCATCGGGTATTGTCTCAAATGGCTTGGCAGGCTGCTCTGCCGTTACCTCTTTTACACTATCCCCACTGAGACTTGCAATTATTGGTTCAACCTTAAAAGATTCTTCTGCATGTTTTGTTTCTATTGCTACAGGTTTTATTGTACTTATTGTAGCATCGCTTCCCATAGCTTTATCGTCATCGATTAGTATTTCGGACACATCTTCAATGATAGATTCCACCGTTTTATCATTTTTTGTTACATTGTTTGTTGATTGAATATGTACTTTGCCTCTTGTTTCATGATCAACTATAATTGCGGAAGTATTCCCTTCTTTTATTATAGTTGTTTCATTCTTTGAAATTTTTCCAGCTTTTTCATGTATGATCCCGGAGGTTTGTGACGCGTCATGTTCAACCTTTTGTTTTTTCACATCCCCCATTATGCTTACTTCCAATGTATCGTCTTTGCCTTGTACCTCTTTTCTCACATAATCTTCGCTGTTTATATTGTCATTTTTACTTTTTTCTTTAGCTGTTATGTTATTTACAGCATTTGAGGTATCAACAGGGATGAGGTCATATTCTTCAAGCTCCTCAATTAGATCATCCTCGGAAAGAATAAGGATTTCTTCACTGGCTATTTGTTCAGCTTCATCCAGATTTATAAAATCAAAATCCTCAATTTTAGATTTTTCAATCTTTGTTCTCACTTCTGGAGGTATTTCTATTGTTATTACATCAGAGCGTAAATTGCTACCTTTTTGACTTTCTTTATCATCGTTCATTGCTGATGACGCATGTTGTTCAACATCTGTCGGTATGTTTTTGTTTTGCTCAATTGTTTTTTGCGATAGTTTTTGGGATTCACTTTTTTGGGATAATTTTTCATCTTCTTCAACTATATCTTCAATAACCAATGCGTCAGCAGCATTATCAAAATAAATTTTTCCTTTAACTTCCCTATTTTCGTCATCATAGGCAGTATGAACATATTCTTCTTTAACATTTAATGAAGATGTTCCGTTTATAAAAGATTCCATTGGTTCGGGTATGTCTTCAAATAACTTTGCTTTTTGCACAGGATTGATGATGGCAGGTTTACTGCTTCTATTGTTAATCCTGACTTCATGTATGGCATCTACACTCAACGTAATATTAATAACATCATCATCCATCTCATGTAGTTGGAGAGAAGGATTTTCATCCTCAATAGTAATGGTGGAGGATGTACTATCCGTTAAATCAGTTATTTCTTCAAATTCGCCTGAAGGTTTTTCTTCTTCAGGTAAATCAATAACGATATCCTCCTCTGAGATGTCAATAATGGTTTCAGGAATATCAGCGATTTCTTCAAGTTCATGAACAATATCTTTGCTTTTCTGGCTCATACCATTTGCATTCTTTTCTTTTAAATTTTAAACTTTAGATTTCCTTATAGTATCAATATATACAATTTTTATTAAAATTTCTATTACTTACCACAAATAATACAATAACGTAGTACAAACTCACAGATATATAATCAAACACAATTTATAAATAATTATAAAACTACCCTACTGTACAATATCGGTTAACCATGTAATATTATTAAATACCATAAAACAACATGTACCATGTAAATATTTTGATATTCAAATCATTACATTATAGTACTATAGACATGATTATATAAAATTTATTCATTACTCATGAAAAATCATTGCACTTTGTTGTATAGCCAATGTATTATTAACCACTATGATAGTTTCCAATGGTATTCAATAATTAATGATATCGTATATCCTATTATAGGTATTGTGTCATTAATATTGATAACTATCACTAATATTTTTAATATTTTAAAAAGCAAGGAGAGATACTTATTATGAAGTTATCAAACAAATTAGCATGTTTAGTAGTAGCAATGGTGCTTGTACCATCAGTATCCTTTGCGATAGTTGATTTTGGTGTATATGGTGGATATACCTTTGCTGGTAAAATAGATAGCCCTACCATTGATGATGCTGAAACTGATGGCTGGCAGTATGGTTTTATTGGACATCTTAACAAATCAATAATCCCAATGATACTGAGTATGGGTATTGGTGGTTTTTATCAACGGTCCCCGATAGAATATTCAGTAAGCGGTAAAGATTATGATCTAACAAAAACCATGTATGGCATAGATGCTATTGCATTGCTGGAACTTCCTATTCTAATTCATCCTTACCTGCGTGCAGGCATAGCCATTAATGAAAAGATTAAGGTTGATACACCATCAGGCACTTATACCGATGAAAAAAAGTTTAACTCATATTATTTTGGATTAGGGGCCGCTTTTACAGTATTTCCATTTATACAGATTTTTGGGGAATATCTTTATAATTATTCAAAGCAGGAACACGATTCAACATTACACAGTAATTCCATAAATATTGGAGCGCGCTTAAACATATAACACAACTATAGCTTTATTTCAACAACTGTGTGATTAATAACAAATAGTGCTAACATTGTATACTCAATTGTTAATTACATAAAAAAAGTATTGTTACGGTAGCAAAAAAATAGAGGCGTGTTTATTTTTTTATAGTCTTTTGTTTAAAACTGCCTCTATTACTATCATTAAAATAATCAGCCTTGTTTTATGCGCGGATACCATCCAGATAAATTTTTATTTTTTCAAAGAGGATC
Organism: Spirochaetota bacterium; assembly: GCA_035420565.1. Lineage (GTDB taxonomy): Bacteria > Spirochaetota > UBA4802 > UBA4802 > UB4802 > UBA4802. The sequence goes on from DAOLVF010000062.1 coordinate 2,690, forward strand.
TCTAATGTTTTTTGATTTATAATTTCTATAACAATATTTTTTCTTCCCATTTGCTTCTCTGATAATGCTTTTTCAGATCGCAATAAACTCAATGCATTGGTATAATTAGGGAGCGATAGTGACTCGGAAAGCATTATCTCGCCTGTATGATACATCCTGACACCATTTTTGCGTATCTCAGTTAGCAAATCTTTTTTTTGAATCCGAGTATGCGTTGCAGTAAGTAATGTTGCGCATACAACATAGTATGACTCTAAATATTCCTGCAATATTCTTCCAAAAAATCTAAGCTTTGCATCCTTTTCACGATCCGCATTAATTGTTATTTCATTCTGAGCGACTGTAGCAAAACCAGTCATCTGCATGTATGTAACAACACTTTGTATTGATTGCATAACATCCTCAAGCATATCCTCTGAATAAATGAACTCTTTCATAAATAAATCACGGATATATACATATTCACTTCTAAATGAATCAAAAGAAGATTGTCCATTTTTATGCAAAACCCTCAAAGCTAATGACGAAAATGTCAAAGGCAAAAAGTAATGAACAATTGAATTTTTGTAAAAAATCATTCTTGGCCTGTTTTCTTCCGGGAGCACATACATATCAGGCATGGCTTCTAACTTTTTACCTTCTCCAACTATTTTTAATGTCTCTAAAATTTTGTCTTCTTTAAACGATTGAATAACATAATCAATGATCTCATCAAAATATGATTTATCTTTTAATGACTCTGACATTGAATAATTTTTATATTCACAGTAATCGTATAATGACTCAAAGTTAACTTTAACCATGTCACGTGAAAATCCTTTCACTGATGACATGAGGATGGCAGTAGTTGTTAATGAAAACGGTGTAATAGTTACCACATCATTAATTCTTCGGACAATATTCATGGCAACTGCTTCAGTAATATTGACAGGGTTAAGCTTTTCTTTAAGTTCCTTTAAAGTAAATGTTTTATTAAAATTTATATACACCATACCATATTTACGGTTAAGCAACTTGCTGCTTTGCATCAGGCTTACCACCGATTCTTTTTCCTTTTCTTTCCCTTTGAGTTCCTGAACATAGCTTGATTCTTCAAGGATACGGTCATAATTGATTGAAATCGGAACAAAAACAACATCGGTATTATACCCTTCATCAATAGCTTCGGTAATATAGCTTAAAAAACCCAGCTTGGGAAATGTTATTTTGCCTGTCCGGGAACGTCCACCTTCAATAAAAAACTCAACAGTATATCCCTCTGAAATGATTGTTTTTATATATTGCTTAAAAATAGTTGGGTATAATCTTAAACCCTTGAAAGTGCGGCGCATAAAAAACGCACCCGAATGCCTGAAAATAGTACCCATAGGGAAAAACGACAGGTTTACCCCTGCCGCAATATGCGGCGGGCACATCTTGTTTTTATAAAATACATATGAAAGTAATAAATAATCTAAATGGCTTTTATGACAGGGGGTAAGCACCAGTGGACCATTTGACGCAGCCTGACGTATTTCCTCTATGGCTTTAGCATCGTACCGTATACCATCAAATATCTTTCGGAACATCCAGTCTAAGGCAATCTCAAATAAGCGAATGTAGATAATTGAAAAGTTAGCAGCTATTTCTTTAAAATATTTATAGGCATCTCTGCGTAACTTTGCTTCAGAAATATTTGCTTCAGCAACAAGACGTTTTATCTCATTTTCAACATTTGGATGATATAACACTCTTTCCATCATTTCGTGCTGAGATTTTAAAACAGGCCCCAGTATGGTGCGCTTTTCATGATAATAGTCATCGAGAAGTTTATTTCTGAGCATTACCGCCAATTGACGCGTATCATCAACTTTAGCTTTTTCAATGACTTCTTTAAGATTAACAGGGCTGGCGATACGTACAAACGGTGGTGTTGCACTTTTCATAATGGATAGCCATGCAAAAAGCAATGTTTTATCTCCTGTTGCCATTGAGCTTATAATTGAATATAATGGCCCTAATGGACTGCCCGAACGTTCAGGATTACGATTCCAGAATATCATCTGTGGTAATAAAAATATTGGTTCATCTATCCTTTTCTGAACATCTATTAAATAACGCAATGAATCATATT
>DAOLVF010000062.1:4902-10449 GCA_035420565.1 Spirochaetota bacterium
TTATAAATCATACATATTTGATTGCAAGTATTTTTTTTAAGATTACTGGACGGCAAACATAAACAATATTTCATAAACATTATACTTTTACTGTTTCATAACTATTTATGAAAGTAAGTTTCAGACAATTTATTCAAAATAATTATTGATAATCAAAAAAATGTTTGCAATATTCATTTAGTTTTGAGTATAGTAGCCCGAAGCTACCATAACAAATTGTAATGTTTTATAAAAATGAACAGAAAGGAAACCGGGATTTTCCTTGATTGAATTGTATATCATACATTATGTTTTTTAATTAAATTTTTTTTATATTGTTGTTATGTTGCTACATTAATATACAAACTATTAATTGTTCATGGATACGGGATGTAGCGCAGTCCGGTTAGCGCGCTTCGTTCGGGACGAAGAGGCCGGGAGTTCAAATCTCCCCATCCCGAAGACTGTAATATTGCTTTCAGAGGATTACATGCTGCATTCAAAGATGACATTATTAAAAGCTAAATATCCTACTATTAAAGAAATACGCAAGTCAATTATTGATGATATAATGAACCAGCTAACCATCAATAAGGTTTACGTTGCATTAGATAATCTGGAATTATATCTTGTTATTGATGAAGCCATTACCAATGCAATGGAGCATGGCAATGTATGGGATCACAATAAATATGTTCATGTTATGGTACAGGCAGACGAAAAGCAACTCTATGTTACTATCACTGATGAGGGAAAAGGGTTTAAGCATCCTGATTCACATGATACCCCAATTTTACAACCACGAGGTAGAGGTATCTTCATCATGAAACAATTTGCAAAAATTTTATGGAATAAAAAAGGCAACAGCATCACTATGGCAATCCCAACAGTATCACGGTAAATCAATAACATAACTATCCCATAATATCATGAAGCGCTACGGCACAACTCCCAACAGATTATCAAATGCTACACAAAAAAAGGTAGTACACACTGGTAATAATACTAAACGTATTGGTATAATAATCGCTATGGCGATAGTTATGGTAATTATTGCAACAGTTATAATAAGGGATTGTAATCAACAAAAAAATGTCTCTGCCATTAAATCAGTAGATATTGAACCAATTTCAAAAAAACATGATAATAATAAAAGAAAGCAAACTACTCACAAAAATGCAGCAACACCGTATGAAGTACCTCGCGACAGCAGCCCGCCTCAGACCAATTTAAATATCATTACCGATTAAATTTCATCATGGATTACTTGTAAAGTAACTATCGAAACAACAAAGAAACACGGTACAGCAATTTTTGAAATGAGAATGATATTCGGGCACTCATCCCAACAATAAGAACAATTGCCAGTAATCCGACACTGTAAATTGCTGTAATTAATTGCCTGTCTTTGATCATAACATAAAGATTGTCAGCATAATGCATAAGCGGCGATGTATGTGCAGATTTAACCATCAATTCCCTGTAGCATGGTTTAGTCCACCGGTACACTCTTTTCCCATTCTGATAATCACTATACCGCATGCGTGCTGCTATAACATATTTGCCGGGCTTCACATTTGTCAATGTAACCTCACCTCTGGCATGCGAAACAAAAAATGGCGGCACCTCTTTGCTTTGTGCCACAATCACTGAAAAACCATCAACTGCTTGAGTCGGTATATGATGAGGTACCAATTGAAATCGGTAAAATTGAGTTGCATATATTTCTTGAAACGGTATATTGATTGCTACTGATGGGTATATTTTTTGAGCAACCAGATTTTCTATGGGTTTTTGCTCGGGCTGGACAATTCCTTTTGCAAGCTTTTCATAATATTCAGCATCTACTTTTTCAACATTACCAATAACTATCTCATAGGTTGCGATCCTCCCTTTCATATTGGTTTTATCGATAGGACGCAAACTGAAAAAATATCTACCCTGTGGTAAATTGTTAAACCCAACGGTATTGGCTGTGGTAAAATCTGAAGGTTCTTTAATTGCATCTTTTGCAATTGAATAGTAAAAACCTTTTAATCTTTCATCTTCATCAATTGTCCACTGTAATACAGGAGAGGGATTGTTTACCTGAGTACCTTCCGGGTGAGTGGGAGAGCTTACCGTTGGCATTGGCAATGGTGTACTGCTTACCATAAGCGGATAATGAATTGTTCGACTATAATTGCCTGCCCTATCAATAGCCCTGATGTGAAAATAGGTGATTCCATCTTTTAAATCAGTAACTATGTATTTGTGTATGGGACCTTCAATATTTTGTACAGCTGGATCAAATGATGGAAGTTCATTATAAATAACAGCATATCCTGAAATACCTGATTCATCTACCGGTGGCACCCATTCCAATATTGCCGTTGTGCTGCGTGTCCACCTGCCCTCCGGATGAGTAACCGAATATATCCTGGGCGGCAATACTGATATATCCGAAAATTTTGCAATCAGCCTTCCATTGCTGTTCCAGAATAATAAGATGCGTTGTCCACTCAAGACCGGAAATTGATCATTAGAGTTAACATTGGGATCGGATATTCTTACTTCACTGGTAAATGTGTTGTCAATAAGTGAAAATTTTTTGGCAAAAACAGCTTCATAACGCTCTCGTGCATCATACCATGCTATGAGTAAATCATCGTTAGATGCAGCAACAACTCGTGGCTGGAAACAATTAACGTTTACAGTTGTAACATTAAAAGGTTGAGTTTCCCAATTTTTTCCTTTATCAAATCCACGGAGCAACTTTATGCCCCACTGACGATTTTCATTGTTTTGATATACACAATAAATAACATCATTATGTAAAATGATTGAAGGTGATGAATCATTAGCAGGACTTGTTGTGATTTTTTTTGGGTTAGAAAAACTTTTCCCGTTATTAGTAGAATATAAAAAGAATAAATCATCTGACAACAAACCACCACTGAGTGTTTTACCCTGCATTACAATATATATTGCATTATTACTGAAAACGATAGCAGGGAAAAAGATACCTCTATATTCAGATGAAATATCAGTGATTGTATCCAATTGCGAAAAATTCAACTCATCTATAGAATATGCGTGGTATAGTATCACACGTCCCCGTAACGTACCATGAAAAAAAAGATGTAACCCGCCTGAAGCATCATAATAAACCTGAGAAAGCATGGACTGATCGGATATAAATGACAGGGCAACCGGTTTTGTCCATGTAGCACCCAGATCACTTGATATGGTAAGCATTATGGCACTTCTGTTATTAATAAGATTATGCCATGTACATGCTATATGCCCATTATTTGATATTGCCACATGGGGGCGTATTGCTACTGCTGGATCAATGGTATCTAATTTGTAGGGAGGTAAAAAATCATGTCCTGCATTTAATGATAGGGTAATATACACACCGTTTTCGTTCTTTTCGTTACCTTCAAAAACAGCAGCAATGACATTTCCCTTGCTAACCGCATACGGTGATTTAATTTTCAGCGTATAGGGTGTTATGATAACACTTTTTTCCCATCCCACAGGAAATGTAACCACCTCCTGATAGAACAAATAAAAACTGCCATAGATAAGCAAAAATATAATAACACCCCATACGAAATATCGCAGCTTTGGTTTGCGAAATGTTAACTCAAATAAATATGTAAAAAATCGCTTCATACTCCCATTATCGGATATTTAGCCGGTATATTCACCTTTTGCTTTTAGCTTTTCCTTCTCTTCATCTTCAAGTACATTAAATGCTATTTTCCCAACCTTTGTCTGTGGCAATTCATCTCTAAACTCTATCTCACGTGGGCAACTCCATTTTATCAAGTGCTCCCTGCAGTGTTTTATCAATTCCTGTACTAAATCATCACTCTTCTTATCCTTATATTCTGGTTTTAAAACAACAAATGCCTTTACTCTTTCCACCTGTGCTTTATCAGGTACTCCAATAACACATGCCTGATCAACTGCAGGGTGTTGCCGCAAAACATCCTCAACCTGTGTTGGATATACATTAAAACCAGACGATTTTATCATCCTTTTAAGTCGTAACTTAAAGTAGAAGAAGCCATCTTCATCCATTGTGCCAATATCACCTGTATGCAACCATACCAAACCATCATCGTGTTTGCGTAATGTTTTAGCAGTTTCCTCAGGTTGATTGAGATATCCAATCATAACAGCAGGACCATGAATACAAATTTCACCTTCTTCTCCCCATGGAGCCTCCTGAATAGTTCCAGTTTTTACAATCTTTGCCATCATATCAGGAAATGGGATTCCTATGCTGCCCTCCCTGTATTCATTCATCGGCATTGCCATAATAGCAGTTACTGACTCGGTTAATCCATAACCTTCGCGCAATTTAGCATTTCCTCCCTGTTGTGCTACAACTCTTTCAAACTCATCTTTGACAACCCTTGGCAATGTATCTGCACCACTGAATGCAGCTTTTATGCATGACAAATCTGCTGATTGAATAACCTTGCTTTTACTTAATGCTTCAAATAATGTTGGCACACCAATTAAAAAGTTTGGCTTTGTTTTTTTGATCAATTTTGCAATAACAACTGCATCAAATTGAGGCACCAGTATGCTTTTACCACCACCCATAAAGAAAGCATTAACACAAACACCTAAACCAAATCCATGGAATATTGGTAAAATTGCCAGCACTGCATCACCCTCCGACATCCTGCCCCATGCTGCTACCTGCTTTCCTTCGCTGATAAAATTCATATTGGAAAGCATAATGCCTTTGGGCATCCCTGTTGTACCGCCACTATAGAGTATCACAGCCATATCATCAGTTTTCATATTGGATTTTGGAACATCACCTGAAGATTGTTTCATTACATCATTCCACCATACAACACGAGGATCTTGTGGTACCTTTGGTATTTTTCTACCCTTTGTTAGCTTAAATCCCAATGCTTTAAGTGCCGGTAAATAATCAGAAATCTTTGCAAGTATCAATGTTTTACATGGGGTTTTATCCATAATTTCATTAAATGCATTATAGAATGCATCAATCGTTAATGCAAATTTGCTATTGCTGATAGTAAGATAAAATTCTATTTCTTTTGGTGGCGATAGTGGATGAATCATACTGGCAACAGCACCAATCTTATTAACAGCATAAAAACAGATAATCCCCTGAGGCACTGTTGGCATCGAGATAGTTATTGTATCACCTTCTCGTAATCCCAATGCATATAAGCCTCTGGCACACTGGTCAATAAGTTTTGAAAATTCCTTATAGGTAGCAGTATGCCCCATAAAATCCCATGCAATAGCATTGGGTTTACGACTTACCGTATTCATGAGTGCTTCATACATCGTAACTTTTGGATATTCTAAAGTATGAGGTACATCACCATAAAATTTAAGCCATGGCTTTTTTTCGTACATATATAATCTCCTGCAAAAATATAATTATTGCTTTTCGATTCGATCCTGAATCAAGGTTCAGAATGACATGCTACGTTTCCGGGACGACATTCTCAATTTCAGGATGACTATCGCCAATTATTTTCATTCCTTGTTGGTAGCCATAAGCAAGCCCTCATAAACTCCCCT
>DAOLVF010000062.1:10549-12334 GCA_035420565.1 Spirochaetota bacterium
CCAATTATTTTCATTCCTTGTTGGTAGCCATAAGCAAGCCCTCATAAACTCCCCTAACAAGAACAATATAAGATTCTACTTTCTTTTATTCTTAATAATTTCCATAAATGCTTCAATTCTGGTAAGAATCTGGCTCTCACTGAAATTACGTTCATCAAGCATATCTGCCTCAATAATGAGTGAAGGAATATTACGTTTTTGCTGCACAATACGCTGTATATCATACTGTCCCAGTGAATACGGTTTACAGCTTCGGTTAGAATGCATAACCAGTCCATCGACATCATATTTGTCAACCATACCAATAACTGCATCTGCCATCTGATCCACTCCAATATTAAGATAGATGGCTGTATATCCTTCTATCATGCTCTTCAAAAAATCATTTTCATCCAGATAGTCTAATTGTCTGCACCACGCTGTTGTATAGGTATCCGCAACAAGGCAGGCATCATGCGATGCAAAGGTTTCCGAGAGCCATTTCGTTTTATACCATACAGGCAGATTATCCCACAATAGGCGGTATTTTTCATTGGGTATTGCACTGATACCATGAGCATTGCGCTCCTTCATCTCCTGTAAAAGTTCAGTATAGTAATCCACTGCTATTTGTGTGCCGCGTAATGTAACAATAAGAGCCAGATGGAAGAAGGCGTCAAATGCACTCATGGGTGCAGGTTTGTGCATGGTTGTATCAAGTACCGCCTGCCATAACCGTTGCCCTTGAATTGAAAGTTTTCCAACTTCTTTAGCTTTATCATAATCAAATTTCTTACCACAATGTTCTTCTAAAAAGGTAATGTACTCAACTATCTGTGCCCCTACATAATCTTTGGCTTCCTGAGTTATTCCCTTATGACAAAACGGCGTATCAAATATAAACAGCGGAACCTTGAAATAACGAGCCTGCACCTCGTACCATTTGAGCACCGTACCGCAAATATTATTGCAACAAATCAAAAAATCAGGCTTTGGCAAACCACCAATTGGACCACCATTAATTGGTGCAGCAGCGATATCACTGCGTGCATACGAGCACAGGTCACGGCAATAGCCCATTTCCTCAGATTTTTCACACAACTGCACACCCATTTTTGCGGCGCCAATCATCGCACCATGATTTTCTGGATATACCGGTATAACATCCATTACCAGAAGAGGTTCCACAGGGCCCCCGCTTGTAATCCATCCAACCTTCTTATTATTTTGAGCAGCAGTCTTTGCATCAATATAGTAATTGGTCATTATCTCTTTCATCCGTTTAACGGATTTTATTCTGTTGTCCTTTTTATCCTGCATTTCACCTGACATAGTATCACCTCACTTTAAATCATATCAATAAATGCTTCAAGTCGTGTCTTCATCTGCCCTTCTGACGGCAATTGAAGCTCTAATTCCAGCAATGTTGACGGAATACCCATTGTATCCAGTGCCTCTTTAATATAGGGATAATCAAATGAGTGAGGATCACAAAACTTTAAATACAAAAATATTGCGCCCTGAACATTATGCTCCCGTATCATTGATGTAATTGTCTCAACACGGGTATTCAGATCTCTATGCTTGGCAGGGCATATATTCCGCTCATAATACCGGTTGGCAATAGCCTGCAGTGGATTGCTATCGGTTGCTATCTGCCCCTCAAAATAACGAGAGCCAGTACACAGATCATCCCACACCACCACGCCACCGGAATCTTCAATATAGGTATAAATATCAGGATGATTGCATATACCCCCAATAAGCATTATGCGTTTTGCTTTTTCATTTTTGGGCGATAGTTCT
>DAOLVF010000063.1:0-3323 GCA_035420565.1 Spirochaetota bacterium
GGACCAAACTGTGGATCTTTAATAGAACCTAATACAAATTCCCTGTTATCACCGTCAAGCCACTCCTGTACCAGAACACCATCAAGCGGTATACCTTTACCAGTAATTTCATCATAGGCATTGGCTACATCTTCTTTTGTCTTCAGTTTTAACTTTACCATTCCTAATTCAGTTTTATGAGTTAGCGTATCAGAACATCCTTTCAAAACCACAGGGAAACCCAACTTCTGTGCATAATCAAGAGCTTCCTCTTTGCTTTTTGCCAGATAGTTCCTTGAAACAGGTATCCCTGCCATTTTCATTAATTGTTTTGAATCAAACTCTGATAATGCTTTTTGTCGTTTAGCTATTGCCTGATTTAAAATTTCACGCATATACCATACTCCTTTTGGTGACGTAATTATAATAGTTATACATCTTTGCAACACACAACACAGCCTCTTCGGGTGTATCATAAATGACACACTTAAACCTGCCACCGCAATCATGAATTGTTTCATCTTCAAAAGATTTTGAAAATGATACCGTTACTATAGGCTTGTTGTAAATTGCCATTAATTCTGTTAATCTGTCAAGAAATTCCTTTTCTAATACGTTTAATGATTTCATAAAATCATCATAAATACTTTTTTCCATTTTTCCCAGATTTAAAATTGACTCTGCAGCACGCAAAGCAAAAACTTTTGCGCCAATTATTCCCAATACTATCACTACATCAAATGCATCATTAGCAACCATCAATTCAACAGCATCTTTAAAAATCTGAAAATCAGGTTGCCCAACCAGATCAACAGGATTACCTCTGCTCCAGAACGGAGGTAACCGTTTATCAAGCTCTTCTACAATTGATTGTGGCAACTCAGGAATTAAAAGTCCACGTTCAACACATTCATCTGCTGTTATCACTCCCCAGCCACCACCCAATGTAACAATACCAATTCTATTTCCTTTGGGTAAAGGGAATGAGTCAAAAGCTGCCGAAAGGCTCAAAAGCTCTTTAGGTGATTCAGCCATGACAATTCCTGTTTGTTGCACAGCGCCTTTAAATACAGAATATGAACCAGCCAGTGCTCCTGTATGTGATGCTGCTGCTTTGCTTCCTATTTCAGTTCTCCCTGCTTTCAGCGCTATTATTGGCTTTTTTAATGAAGTATTTTTTGCAATCTCAACAAAACTCTTGCCATCGTCAATTCCTTCAATATACATCAGTATTACTTTTGTTTCACTATCGCTTTTATAATATTCAAGATAATCTTCAATCTTTAATACTGCCTCATTACCTGAACCAACAAATTTAGATATTCCAATATTCTGACTTCTTGCCCATTCCAAAATCTGGAATCCCAGATTGCCGCTTTGTGCAATAATTGAAATTCCGCCAGGTTTTGGCCGGGTGATAGTTCCTGTAGCATACAATGAGCAGTGTGTATTGACAATACCCATAGTATTAGGTCCAACAATATGCAATCCCCGTGATTGAGCTAATGCAACAATATCATTTTCTAACATTGCCCCTTCTTTGCCAGTTTCACTAAAACCTGATGTTATCATAACAATATTGGTTATACCCTTCTCTATGCAATCCTGTAATATGTGCATAATTGTTTTAGAAGGCGTTGTTATAAATACAAGATCTACCGGTTCTGGTATATCCAATAATGAAGGATATGTTTTATATCCAAAAACCTCAGGAACATTAGGATTAACAGGATAAAACCTTCCATTAAATTTTCCATCCAAAATATTGCTTGCAATATATGTTCCCCATTTCAATGGAACTTCAGAAGCACCAACAACAGCAACTGAGCCTGGATTAAACAAACTTTCAATCATAGTTTACCTCATGGACATTAATATATAATTTGTTTACTATCAATGAATGAATATTATATTTGTATGTCAACAATTTTGTTAGATATATTTCAATAGCCTTTTCTCTTTTGCTGTGATTCCCATTTCCAGGCTGTTGCAACAATGGAATCAATATGGGTATAATGAGGTTGCCATTGCAACTGTAGTTTCACTTTTTTTGATGAAGCCACCAGAATTGCAGGGTCCCCTTTTCTGCGTTGACCTTCCTGTACTTTAAAATCCCTACCGGTGACACGCCTTACTGATGCAATAACCTCTTTTACACTAAAACCTTTACCATTGCCTAAATTAAAAACGTCACTTTGATTTGTTTCAATAAGCTTTTTCAATGCTAAAACATGTGCATCACCCAGATCATTGACATGGATATAATCCCGTATGCATGTTCCATCCGGGGTATCATAGTCAGTTCCATAAATTGTTACAGTATATCCTGGATCAAGCACAGCACGGATTACCAGCGGTATTAAATGTGTTTCGGGGATATGACTTTCACCAATTTGCCCGCTTTCATCAGCTCCTGCTGCATTAAAATAGCGTAAACTCATTGCATGGAATGAATCTGATGCAGTTAAATCCTTTAACACCTCTTCAATACAATATTTTGTTTTTCCATAGGGGCTTTCCGGCTTCATAGGACTTTCTTCAGGAATAGGAACAACATCTGGATTTCCATATACAGCAGCAGATGAAGAGAATATAAATTGTTTGATGTTGGATTGCAACATTGCCTTGAACAGGGTCAGCGTTTTAGCAACATTATTTTCATAGTATTTTAATGGATTCTGCACTGATTCGCCAACTGCAATAAAGGACGCAAAATTCATAACACACTGTATATCATACTTTTTTAATACAAACATCACTTTATCAAAATCGCCAATATCACCTTCAATAAAATCAAAACCTGAAACAAAATCTTTAAATCCGCCGCTGAGATTATCATAGACAACAGGATTAAATCCATTCTTTGCCAGTAGCCGTAAAACATGACTGCCAATATACCCGGCTCCACCGGTTACTAAAATGCTTTTCATTACAATTCCTCCAAAATAGAATTATGCACGCAACGTCATCCCGGGCTAAACCCGGAATCCAGATAGGTAACATCAGATTCTGAAATAAATTCAGGACGACATCCTGCATTTGATGATGACAACTGCAATCCGACTTCATCTCATAGTTGGTTATCCTGCCAAATTATGGATAACCGCAAGCCGTCCATGGGTAACTCCTCCGAAAATAGAAACATTATACTGGTTAAACCTTTTTATAAAAAATGCCTCTGTTTTGCACAACCCTTGTAATTTTACGTTGTGCTTCTAAATCATCAAGATATTTATTTAGTTCATCGCTATTGATATTAATAATCTGGGCAATATCATTTACCGTACATGGCCTTCGAGCTATAGTCTCTAATATTGCAGATTCAATATCATATCGATAGGCAG
>DAOLVF010000063.1:3423-12306 GCA_035420565.1 Spirochaetota bacterium
GGCCTTCGAGCTATAGTCTCTAATATTGCAGATTCAATATCATATCGATAGGCAGTATGAACTTTATCAATATGTGAAGATGGAGAAGATATAATGCTAACATTGGGTAGCTGCCAGTATTGTATAATATGCTCCAATTCATCCATCGTTGCTGCTCGAATGCTGGACAAAATACCCGGTCTATCCAGCGTATTAAGCTGTACCTCATCAGGATGTATAGTCAGTATTGCATGTTTCAATGCATCAAGATCATTATTGTTATCATTTATCTCTGGAATAATGAAAATTTCCAGTATAAGCTTCCCTTTAAATATCTTTTTAAATTCAGTAATTCCATTAATAATGGTTTGTATATTCAATGAAGGATGCGGCATGTTAATTTTTTTAAAAGTTTCCTGTGTTGCAGCATCCAGAGATGGGATAACAACATCCGCACCCAAGAGCTCTTCACGTACCTGTGGCATATATAACAATGTGCCATTGGTTAATACGGCTGTTTTAAACGTTCCATGCTGTTCTTTTAAAAAATCAAGTATGATGCCAATGCCAGTATGCAATGTGGGTTCGCCCGATCCTGAAAAGGTAATATATTCCGGGCAGGGATTTTCGTTTAAGTAACGCTTCAACTCATCAATGACATCATTTATTGGTACCCATTCTTTTCGCTCTATTGTCAGTTTGGTGGTTTTACCGCATTCACAATAGATACAATTAAGCGTACATGTTTTATGCGGGATAAGATCAACTCCCAGCGAAATTCCTAACCGCCGTGAAGGTACAGGGCCAAAAAGATAGGTATACATATTAATATCCCAATGCCATCATAACCGATCCAATAAACAATCCAATAATAAGATTAATAAATTTAATCAATACAAAATATTTCCTTGATTGTGCTAATAACGGCAACATTGCATGGCCATCCTGAACAATGGAGCTTGTAACCAGCACAGATAGCGGCACCAACCCTTTCGCAAACATCATAACAAATAAAAGATGGGGACCCGACTCAGGTATTATCCCTACTAATCCGGCAATAATCATTACCATCCATTTTGCATGATGAATTGAAGCATCAATATGTAAAATATTCACCAATACATGGATAACAAATAGCGCCGATACTGTCCATAGAAATATTCTGGGAAGATGACGTTTAAAAACATGTTCCCATAAATGCTCCTGTAAAAAATGCTCGGGAACTATCGCCACTATAATCATTGCAATTACTACTATTATCGGTACAGCAACCTTTACAAAACCTTCTTCTTCATGGAATACACCGGTTACTATCATAAAAAATATTATTACTAATACTGACATCAACGAAGCCCTTGACAATGATAGGTTTTTCCACAATGCAGCAATGTTGTGCAGCGTATAAGAAGAAAAAGATACTTCATTATGTATAACAAGTCCATCACAGCATTGTTCACTATTACTGTGCTGTTTAAAAATAATATCAACGATATATCCTGCTGCTATAGCAATGATTGCAAGCCCTATATTCATCAGCAATGCAGTTTTTGGAAACATTGCAAACATAACAAAGGCTTCGTCGCCACTGGTGGCAAGCATTGTGGCAACAATAGCACCTAATGATATTGCCCCATGCGCATACATGGCTGTTGCCGCAAAACCACCCAGACAACCAGGGATAATTCCCAGTACAATTGCTATACAGTATTGCTGTAATTTTTTTGATTTTAAATTAGTAATTTTTCCTTGAGTTACAACGTTTATATACTCAACCAGAAGCATTATAACGACAACAAACATAGTAATAAACAATGATTCTTTTATTATATCAATTATCTGATGCATATTGTTCCTCTATTTTCCTCTATATAGTAAATAGCATAGTATAAACATCGTTACAAATTTTGTATATATCAAATTTTAAAAATTTAAATACATTGCTATCAAGAATTATACCTCTATAGAGTTTTTATATAAAATGGATGTTCATGTTGCCGTGGTATTGCGTATACATAAATTCATTGCAACAAACAGTATTGTGCTATGCTATTGCAATTTTAGCAACATTAAAATAACTAGTACAATTTTTTGCTTTAAAATTATTGACAAAACCATTATATAACTATTTAAATTCATGAGCAATTAAGGTAATCATGAATTTTCAATGAATTCATTATATTTTTTATATATACCATATTTTTGTAATATTTCTTTATGCTCGGTACTAATCAGAATAAAGGTAACAACGTGAAACTTCAGAGTTTAAAACATTTTGTTGCATGTCTATTTCTTTTACCAGTACTGATGCTTTCATGCTCGGATGAAGGTATTACCATAAAGTTCATGGTTGTATCAACCGTTAAAGGATTTGATGGTTACTATATTGTTGACGGTGATTCTGTTGGATATTTTAGTGCTACTGAAAATGCCTATGGCATTGCAATGTATGAGAAAGAAATAGATGATGTGGAGTATCTTGAGGTCAGCGCAACAACTCGTCGGGATGCAACATCTATTGAAATCAAGGTATACCGTGATGATAAAAAGGTTAAAAGCAGTCAGACAAACATTGAAGACCCTTTTGAACCCACAATACTTAATCTTGAATATTCAATTGGCGAAGAAGATGAAGAAAAAACCTCCAGCTAAATTAATTCAAAGGCAGGATGTGCTATGTTAAACTTTGAAATACATGATGCAACACGTGAACTTTCAATAGCGCGTGCATTAAAAAAATACGAGCCCCCCTTTAAGGTAATCGATAGCTACCGGTTAATTGATGATGGATCTAATCCTGAAGCAACCGTACAGATAGAAGCCAATGGACGATATATCCATGAAGCTTCCACCGGTGACGGACCGGTAGATGCACTGGCAACC
This sequence comes from Spirochaetota bacterium, assembly GCA_035420565.1. Classification (GTDB taxonomy): domain Bacteria; phylum Spirochaetota; class UBA4802; order UBA4802; family UB4802; genus UBA4802. The sequence goes on from DAOLVF010000063.1 coordinate 6,283, forward strand.
GTATTGAAAAAAGCACTCATACCACTTTTCCCCGAAATAGAAAATGTAAAGCTTATTGACTATCGTGCCAATATACTGGATGCCAAGCGCGGTACCAGCAGCAATGTTGAAGTAACCATTATCTTTACTGATGGTGAACATGTGTGGAAGGTATATGCACTTTCAGAAAATATCAATGCAGCTTCATTCAGGGTTTTGCTTGATGGATTTGAATTTGCAATCTTAAAAAAAAATAAAAAAACCATCAACAAATCTCAAGAGCTATAACTGCAATATCATCATCAAGGGTTTTGTTTTGTGATGTTACCACTTCAATTATTTTTGGCACTGCATCATGCAGTGCAATTTGTTTTGTTGCAATGATTTCTTTAGTGAGTATGTCAAACCGTAAATCTTTTTGATTATTGATATCTATTTCAATTAGACCGTCAGTATATAAAAATAATCTATCCCCTTTTTTCAATTCAATATTTTTTACTAAAAGTTTAACATTTTTCTCTATACCCAGCGGGATACCTGAACTATCCAGCATAGCAATAGCATCACCTGATAACACTACAGGATAGGGATGTCCGCTCCGTGTATAGGTTAGCTTAAATCCGCCATCTAAAAGTGGGGTTATTAATCCATACAATGCAGTAAAATAATATCCCCCAAGAATAGGAAATAATTTTTCATTGAGCTGATGTATAAATTCATCTGGTTGGATAATTCCATTATTCCATAAATTTTCAGTAGCATATTTCAAAACCGATGAAAACAATGCGGCAGGAACGCCATGACCTGTTATATCAGCCATGAATACGGCTAAATCATGGTTAATCTTTTTTATAGTATAAAAATCGCCTCCAACAAAATCATACGGACGATAGCAGGTAACAATTTTTATTCCAGGATATTCTGGGATGGGGGTATTAATTATTGATTGCTGCACCCTTTTTGCATATTCTAAGTCCTTGTTTATAATATCATTTCTTTTGCGAAGTTCCTCTTCGCTTTTACGCAATGCCTCCTCCTGCTCTTTCTTCTCGGTGATATCTTCTTTGATAGCTACAAAATGAGTAACGTTGCCATGCTCATCCGCAACTGGTGCAATGATACAATGTTCCCAGAAATAGCTTCCATTTTTTTGTTTATTATGGAAAATTCCATCCCATACCTCCCCACGTAATATTGTTTCCCACATATTTTGATAAAATTCCTTTGGCTGATGACCTGATTTTAAAATACGCGGATTTTGGCCGATAGCTTCAGTAAAACTATATCCGGTAATAGATTCAAATTTTGGATTTACATATTGAATGATCCCCCTGGTGTCAGTTATGACAATTGAAGCCGGGCTTTGTTCTATGGCTCGTATTAAAACTGCCTGATCAATGGCTGATAATGTTTTCTTCATGTATAGTTACCTTTTGTTCCTTAATCACACGGCATTGCACCCTAATTCATTATACTATAAAAAATAATCTTTATGAAAAAAATTTATTAACAGTAACTATCAAACAAAAAAAATACTTTAATGAATTCCTTATTACCATTGTTACCCTATTGATGTATAATATTACACACTCATTGCAATATATAAACAATATTTTTCAATGTTCTGAAAGAAAATATCTTGACCCTTTTTCTATCATTACATTTGATAGTGCCATGAGAAAAAATAACCGCCAGCATATTCTTGATACTGCCCGTAAACTTTTCCTTGAATATGGATATAATGGCATATCAATACGCAACATTGCAAAACGGGCAAAGCTTACAACAGGTGCAATTTATTTTCATTTTAAAAATAAAAAAGAGATATATAGCACTATATGTTTAGAAGCTATCAACACATTGCACAGGCTTTTTAGTGATGGCATAAAACTGCGTAAAACTCCAGCACAAAAGCTTATATCAACATACGACTCGTATTTAAAATTTTACTATGAATTTCATGATTATTACAATGTCCTTACCGAATACAGAGCCGAATATGACGATGAGCCTGACCCCTATAAAGATGAAATTCAGAAACAAAATCTTAGTATACAAAATTTAATGGCAGATGTATTTAAAGAGGGCATCGATCAGGGTGTGTTTAAAGACCTTGACCCAAAGATGGTGGCATTTTTTCTTTCAGCGGTTGCTGAAGGTATGTTGCAATTTAAAAAGCTGGGTGTAATGGATGCCGCAGGAATCACCGACAACAAATTCAGGGAATTTATGAAGATTATAGTCGGACAGGGCATACAAAAAAAATGAACACCTTAGCAAATCCACTGACGATGTCACCTGTAACATTGCTCACCTCACATCTAACACCTTACATTGTACACTGTACATTTTGCATATTACATTGCATACCTAACAACTCAATATCTGTTTTTAAAATGGCACTTTATGAATGCTATTGTTTCATCTTTTTTAACAATAGATATCGCTGCAACTCGATTATGGCAGCAGCAACAATGAGCATCCCTGCAAAAACAAGGATTGTTTTCACGATGCTCCATCCCCACAGTATTGGTGCACTCACCAGAAGTGTCCCCAAAAGTACATATGGTGCACCAAATATACTCATTATACCAGCTTCTATAGCTGTGGTGGTTTTAAATTCTGGATCAGCTATTCTTAAAAGTAACAAACCTGTTGAAACTGTACCTGTCACCGTACCATAGATCAACAGCATCCTTTCCAGATTTACGCTCCATAACCTGCGTCCATAATAGTAACATACAATCGTTGTTATTATTCCTGCTAAAACACAAATCACTACTATTGGAACAATATATTGCCACACCACTACGACCTGAATAGCCATAACTGTTGCAACTAACAGATAATCCACTGAAAACCCGGTGATACGATGCTGAATACCGGGATCAATAAGATACAATCCCCCTAATTTTGTAATAATAAATCTTACAATGAAAGCTATCAAAAGCCCGATAAAAAAGAAAAAACCCCACATCATTTGCCCCATCTCAGGGCTTAATAAACTGCTTATCCCATAAATAACGACGTAGGTGATCATATAAACAACACCAACAAGTGATGCCTGGAAAGCAAGCGCATCTACATTTGATGAATGCGTGGTTAATTCACCTGCCACCTCCTTTTCAGATTGCTGAGCCATAACACCTCTTCGTAATTCCATTGATAACTCTTTGGGAGTGTACACTGCCTTACCTTTGCGTATACCTAAATAAGCAAGTGGAACACCTATAAAAAATGAAAACATATAACCAGCAACGGCGAAGGTTAACCCTAATGTAGCAGAATGAGCATATCCCAGATTTTCCCACACTTTCCCAACCGAAAGCGCCTGCCCGGGACCTTCTTCAAATCCTATCGGAGTTAAAAAACCAAATGAATTAAAAAGATTATATCCTAAATAATTCAACACCATAACACACAAACCGCCTATAATTGCCTGTATAGAAAATGAAACTCCCTCAATATTTGCCATCCATAATGAGCCATGCAGTACTTCGCCAACACCTTTATCATCAGCCTTTTCCTTATTATAGGTAAGCCCAATTGATATAAAAGAAATATTAAAAAGATGAAATGCAAGCGTTTCTAAAATATCGGCTGATAAAGGTATAATTTCGTAACTCCGAAGAATTAAACCTATTGCGCCCCCGATTAAACAGCTTGGAATTAAAAATCTCTGGAATGCCTTAACCTTTGCTCTGAGGATAATGCCAAGCAAAAGCATTACTGACATCCAGCCAAATGCAATCATTGCCTCAAACGTAAAAGGGGTATTCATATAGCGCCCTCCATTTTTTATATATATTTGTAAAAGTTTACAAATGAAAAAAGTATACGATAATGCACCTTTCAGATGTTCAGAACAACCTATTCAAATAATCTTACTGTGTAATAATACTGCTGTCAATGTATTTATTGCTATAAATAGCATACGTTTGATACATCAAATTTATTATAATTTTTTATTGATTATTTTAAATTACCAATTACAATCACAACAACATTTGCCTTTTAGTAACTATCAGTTTGATGTACTATTTACAATAAAAATCGCAATATCTATATTCTATTGGAGGTTAGTCATGAAAATCATTGATCTTTCATCCATCATTGAACCATCACCATCAGGAACACCCGATTTTTTAAAGATTGATATCAAATATCATTCGCATGGTGATGGAGCAAAACAGGTTGAGGCACTTTTAAAGGTACCAGCCCACCTAATGCGTAATGGTGAAGGCTGGGCAACCGAAACAATTACCCAATTAGGCACCCATGATAGCACCCACGTTGACGCTCCATGGCACTATAACTCAACCATCCAGGGTAAACCTGCCCCTACCATTGACGAACTTCCACTTGAATGGTTTTATGGCAATGGTGTAAAGCTTGATATGACCCATAAAGCAGAAGGTGACCCTGTAACACCTCAAGATATTGAAAAAGAATTGAAACGTATTAACTATACTATTCAACCCAATGACATTGTTTTAATGTATACAGGGATGGACAAATTTTATGGACAGCCTGATTATATTTTCAGGGGGTGTGGTGTTACCTATGAAGCTACTGTCATGCTGTATAATGCTGGTGTTCGTGTTATGGGCATTGATGCATGGGGTTGGGATATGCCACTAAATCTTCAGGCACAAAAGGCATTACAGGAAAATAAACCGGGCATTTTCTGGTCAGCTCATCAAGCTGATTTAATATACTCGCATATGGAAAGGCTTGTTAATTTAGGTTTATTGCCAGCAAAAGGATTTAAGGTTGCATGCTTTCCATTAAACATCAAACGTGCGAGTGCTGCTCCTGCACGGGTTGTTGCTATTGTTGAATAATATAATTTCCATATAAATTTAATATTGACAAACTATCGAACAAAATCTGGTATATATAAAGAACTTATAATTATTAATAATTAAATAAGTTCATGCATAACTGCAATCCAAAACGATTTTAAATTTCATGTTAAATAATTAAAATCACTATTTATGGATGCAGTCATAAAAACAATTAATATAAAAGAGGTAAGCTATGGGAGATACTACACAAAACAAATGTCATTATATCATTGAAAATGGAATCGCAATTATTACAATTGATAATCCACCAATGAATGCATTAAACCATATCGTTTTAAAGGATTTACGTAATTCAGTTAATGCACTTATTGATGATGCCGCCGTCCGGGTAATAATCATAACTGGTGCTGGTAAAGCATTTGTTGCAGGTGCTGACATAAATGAAATCAAAGTGCAAAACACAAAAGAAGATGGTGCAAACTTCCTTAAAAACGGTCAGGAAATCTACAACATAATTGAAAATGCCGATAAGCCATTTATTGCTGCCATTAACGGATATTGTCTGGGTGGTGGTTTAGAATTAGCGTTAGCCTGCCATATTCGTCTTGCTGATGAATCTGCACAAGTAGGTCTTCCTGAAATTAAATTAGGTATTATTCCTGGATACGGTGGTACTCAACGAAGTCCTCGTTTATTTGGTAAAGCAGCAGCATATGAATTAATCCTTTCAGGTAATTTTATTTCAGGAAAACAGGCCGAAACATATCGTATTGTGAACAGGGCTACCCAAAAAGGAACAGTTCTTAAAGAAGCTCAAGAATTAGCAAAAGCAATTGCTGCTCGCAGCAGGCTTGCCGTTAAAGCAGCCATGCAGGCAATAGCGCAGGGATATACCATGGAATTTTATACAGCACTAACCTTTGAACGTGAGCTTTTTGGTAAACTTTGTGAGACCGAAGATAAAAAAGAAGGCATTGCCGCATTCCTTGAAAAACGCGAGCCTCAATTTAAAGACAAATAGAGGGATGGACAACCTTATCATTCGTCATGCTCATTATGATGAGTTAGAAGCAATTGCTCGTTTAGATGCACTTGTTTTTGGTCAAAATGCGTGGCCATTTAATAGTTTTGTCAATGAATTGCAGCTTCATTTTTCAAAATTATTAATAGCTGAATTAGATACTACATTTGCAGGATTTGCGTTAGCGTGGTATATTGCCGATGAAATTCAACTGAT
>DAOLVF010000064.1:0-12131 GCA_035420565.1 Spirochaetota bacterium
TATATATTGATACATTATACAGTTATAATGTCGAATAAATTTCCATTCAGGTTAAATGAGTTATACAATATTTTCGTCATGACACAACTTTCATGGCTATAATGGAATCTGCGCCATGGTAGTAAGTTAAATATGGATAATGTAAAGTGCTATAAATTTTTTCATCAACTTTTTTAAAAATTTTACATTTTTTATACATGGGAAGATAAAAAAAATTTGATAATGTTTTATTACTCCTGCTTTTGCTCTACAGCTAATTTTGCCGATAATTTTTGTATTGACATTGTTTCAATTATAGTAAACAATGTTACTGTTTTATTAGCACCACACCATCATTAGTTTTCCATTGCGGTGCGATAGTTAGTGTATAATTATTTTTCACGTTGATATCATTGACAGCGTTGATTATTTCCATACGGAGGATCATATGAAAAAATTTTTTGCGACAATAGTCATTGTATTTATAACCTCAAGCTTTGCATTAGCCAACTACTATGTTGACGGCATGTTCATGATTAATGATACAGGCGATGCAAAGAGTCAAACAGGGGTGGCTTTAAAATTAGCGACCAGCTTAAGGAATGATATTAATCTATTCTTTAAACCATTGTTTAGCCAGACAACTGAACATTCCAATAGTATCAATGAAACTGATTACCGGCAGATTCAAGGGCTTTTTGGAGCTGAATATATATACTCGTTACCTCAATATCCAATTGCAATAAGTTTTAGCGCCGGGGTAGGCATTTCAAGAACAGAGATAGAACCTAAAGACGATACTTCAGGATTAGAAGAATTAAAAGAAACTGGTATGGCGTATGGATTATGGTTAGGCGGGCAATGGTTATTAACACAGTGGGTAGCTCCTTTTATTGAGCTTGGTTACTCAAAATCACTCTATAATAACGATCTTGATGGTGCCAGCATAGGCGGGATGCAGATAGCGATAGGTGTTCGTTTTACTATATGGGGAAAAAATAAAACGTTTACCAGCGATTATGAGTAATCTGATTATTTCTTTGCTTTCTGCGGTAATGACGTTGGTGTTTGCATTACCTGAATAAGCTCCCTGGTTGTTTTTTGAATATCCTTGCCCATACCGGCAGCACTGATATTGGGATGCATAAACACCAGCTGCTTTGCATTAATATCAATAGCCCGCACCCAGCAACTTGAACGTGCATCATTAAATACCACTACCAATACATAGTCACAGCCACGATAGATGGTTTTATATTTTTCCAGTATGGTATTCTTAAATATTTTATAATGAATATCATATATTTCATAGAACTTCCGCATGTCCTCATACCACTGGCTATTCTTTTTCCCCTGCCATGCACCGGTAGCAATCTTAAACATGGTCCAATCAGTAATAAAATCATACGAGTTATCATTAGTACTTATATATTGAAAATAGTTCATAATCGTTTCATCATGGGCATAGTAGCTATCAAGCTCATTGCCCTGGAGAGCAATAACCGTATAGCCTGAATCCATAAATACTGAATAAACGCTGTTAAGCTCTTCCGGTGTAAGGTTTGTCAGCAAACCAATACGACTGCCCTTATTGATAGTTTTAAACATAAAAAAATTGTCCTTGCCATAAAAGTCACAGAGGACCAGGGTAATACGGTCAATGATTCTAAATATCTCGGTTTCCATTTTACCAATATTGGTAAAAGTAAAAATATGCTTTGAACCACTTGCATAGAGGGTCAGTACGATTTTGATGTAATTATCCGCCAATGGCACAAAATAGCCAAATATAAATAAATCGCAATCTATTGCTTTTGCAATTTTGGGGAGCTCATAGTTTTCATAGTATTTTTCTAACTTTAGCTGCTTTTTTTCAAGTAAATCATTTACCTTAAGAGGCTTTATCACAGTACAGTCATAAGAATCTTCAAATGCAGATGCAAATGAATTGGGAAAGATTACCTCCATATAATTAAAATTGGGATTACCACTTCGGTTTGTCAGGTAGCCAAAAGCAACAATGGGTTTCGCAAATATATTATATGACAGTAAAATGAAAATACCAAAAGACAATATAAAAACATATTTTTTCATATTCTATCAGGTTACTTTTGCCCGCTCATGCTGACGATGAAATGATCAATAATTGATTCCAGAGTATCCTTATACTGTGCAGGATAGTTCTCAACCCACACCACTTCCATATTGGTTAAATCAATGGCACGCGCCCATGATACCTTCTGCCAGTCTTTCAGCTCCATAAGGACAAGAAACTGTACACCATATTTTGTACGCATGTCGGTTAAGGCTTCTGCCTTTTGGAGTTCATAGTTGTAGATATGTAATTTATAGATGTTTTCTACCGCTTTTTCAAAGGATATCATCTCATCATTCTTTAGAGGCTGCATATATGCTACTTTTTTAAAGTCTTTAATATCATATATATCGTCAATGGTGTATAGATCCGATGCATTGAATGCTTTAACCGAAAAATTTTTATTCATAAACTGCGCCATGATAACATTCTTAATATTGTTGGAATGATTGGCAATGACAATTATCCGTGAGCCCGGCGTTACATACACCTTGCGAGCAACCACACCTTTTTTTGCGGCACAGGATACACAAGCAATATATGATACCAGTATAAACACCATTATCCTTTTCATTATTGACTACCCCATACAATAAATTTTCAACTATCAACTATCAACTATCAATCAGTTTAATTATAGAATAGCATATAAAAAAGTCAAGATAATTTTATTATTTATCGTATTCCAGAGGTTTGTTGATAGTTATATTGAAATTTTTTATTCTCTTTTTTAAATCCTGCTCGGTAATATGGAGCATAGTGGCAGTTGCAGCAAGGTCATAATCTGATTGTACCAGTGCCTTTACCAGTATAGCTCTATGCGCACGGGAAAGCAACTCGTCAATACCATCGCTTTCTGAGATAATATCAGGTATAAGCAAATCCTGTTTGGTGATATCTCTTTCAAATAAAAAGAGGTATCCCACGGTTTTGTTTTCGTCTTTTAACGGTACTCGTTCATAATATGTTTTCATTTCCTTATTAAAAAAATACTGTCGCTTATGCACATATGAGGTAAAAATATCATTTCTGGTTGTATCCATAAGCAGTGTTTCAACCTGAGCAACGTCAACATCTGAAGAATCGGGATATGTATTCAGATAAACCTCTTCAAAATGTCCGTTAAAAAAAATTGTTTTCCCATTACTATTGACAGCATACAGCGCCCGCGGTATATGCTCCAGTACTAAATAGATAAGCCATTCAATAGCAGTGTCTTTAGGTTGGATTTCGCTGTCCTGTCCTTTTTTATCTTTTTTTCCAAAGTGTCCCTCGGCTGCCATAAAAAGATCCAGCCTGCTCCACTTCCCCTGCACCTCGCCAAATAGATCAATGGCAACAATATCGTTAACATTTACCACAAGAGGAATGAGTTCATCCATTGTCATCTTCTTTGCCAGCTTCTGAACAAACTCATCTACCCTTATTGAGCTTCGTGCTATATCGCTTAGCTCGGCAATAACATCATCTTTTTTTAATATACCAAAAAGAATTCCCCGTTTTGAAATGACAGGTAAAATGGGGACATTATATTCATAGAATAAACGGACAATATCCTCCGGCTTTTTTATTTCATGGGAATAAGGATTTTCATCAAATGAAACCAGATCATTTTTAACATCATTTTTAACATCATTTTTAACATCATTTTTATCCATACTGTTCATAATCCCAATACATCAAACATTGTATAAAGACCTGGCGTTTTATTAATAACAAATTCAGCTGCTTTTACTGCACCACGTGCAAAATTTTCACGGCTGGTAGCCCTGTGGGTAAGCTCAATCCGCTCGCCATTTGCTACAAAATAGACGGTATGTTCACCAACAATATCACCCCCGCGCAATACCATAACCCCAATTTCATTGTTTGTCCTTTCGCCAACAATGCCTTCCCTTCCATGGATGAGCTTTGCCTGCTCAAGGTCCTTCCGGTTTTCCAATACAATATCAATGAGTTTTTTTGCTGTCCCGGATGGGGAATCTTTCTTTAAACGATGATGCGCTTCAAATATCTCAACATCATATCCTTCCTGCAATATTGACGATGCAATCTGGGTAAGTTTAAATAACAGATTAACACCAACCGACATGTTGGGTGAAAATACAATGGGTATAAATTCGGCTGCTCTTTGTATCTTTATCCTCTGTGTTTCAGAAAAACCGGTAGTGCCAATAACAACAGGGATTGACGATGCAACCGCTTTTTGCAATAACACTTCAGTTGCAGAAGGAGTACTAAAATCAATAGCAACATCAGCGGCAAGGCTTACACTGGATAACGATTGTATTGCAATGCCAGTCTTTGTTGCAATGAAAGTACCGGCATCCTGTCCAAGCATAGGACAGCTATCGGCATCAAGAGCCTGGGAAAGCTCATGTCCCTTTTCAAGCAATACTGACAGTATGGTTTTCCCCATCCTGCCGGTAACACCGCACAGTGCTACTTTCATAGCTTAACCCCATACGCCAGCAATGCTTTTTTTAACCTTTCATGGTTATCAGCGGACAGGGGTACTAACGGCAACCGCATTTCAGAAGAGCAAAAGCCTGCCATTGCCATAGCAGCTTTTATAGGTATAGGGTTGGTTTCATAGAACATAGCGCGGCATAGCGGTAATAATTTATAGAAAAGCCTCTTTGCTTCTTCAAGATTGCCGTTGTTAAAATTAGTGACCACAGCCTTCACATCGTTTGGTAAAAGGTTTGAAATTACCGATATAATACCTTTCCCGCCAATAGCCAGCACAGGCAGCAGCAAATTGTCATCACCCGATAACAGGGTAATGGTATTGCCACATAGCTCAACAAGGTTCATCATCTGATTAATATCACCCGAAGCCTCTTTCATGGCAACGATATTGGGTACACGCTGTATGAGCTGGGCAACACTTTCAGGAAGGAAATTTATTCCGGTTCTGCCAGGAATATTATACAGAATAACGGGAATATTAATTGATTGTGCAACACTCTCAAAATGAGCTATCAGTCCACGCTGTGGTGGTTTATTGTAATAGGGATTTACCAGTAACACGCCATCAACCCCCGCATCCTGTGCTGCCTTTGAAAGGTATATAGCCTCATCGGTTGAATTTGAACCGGTACCAGCTATAACCTTTACGCGTTTATTGACCAGTGTAACAACACGGACAATAAATTCCTCATGCTCTTCATAGCTTACCGTAGGAGACTCGCCGGTAGTACCCATAGGCACAACACCATCCACGCCGCCAGCAATTTGATGCTCAATGATTGCTGCTACTGAATCATAGTCAATCTTACCATTTTTAAATGGGGTCACCAACGCAGTAAACACACCTTCAAACATGCACGCCTCACTGTAGTTTACATAAAAATTGCAAGCCTATTCATATATTGCCTATATAGTACATAGGTGTTAAAAGCAAGAATATTTTGTCAAGCTGGAATATTTTTATACTAAACCATGGATTACCGGTAACTATCGCCCACAGGCTATAGTTATTGTTTACCTTTCTTGTCATCGTTATTTCCTGTGGCAAATTTTTCCGGAGGTTTTACTACCGAAGCCCGCAACAGGTTTAAACCCCTATGATGCATACCATCGATAACGGTTTCAATTTTTTCAATCTTTTGTTCATCCCTGCAGTTAAAAAGGCTCATCTGTACATCAGCATCGCAGATAAGATTTGCCACGCGCACACCAAGAAGCCGCACCCTCCGTTTCCCCCGCCCAAACGAAATATAAAGCTTCATAATTTCTTTTTGCAATGTTATCATGTCCTTAACATGGCCATGGATTGTTTTACTGCGAGTATAGGTTTCAAAACCTTCAAGCCGTATCTTCAATGTAATAGTTTTAAATGCAAAATGCTGTGCTCTGACCCTGCGGATTACCCGGTCACACAGCTCAGTAAGAGTAGCTATAATCACATCTTCATCACCGCTATCCTCATCAAAGGTTGTCTCCTCGCTTACGGACTTTACGGTACTATACGGTTCAACAGCCCGCGTGTCAATACCATTGGCAAACCTATACAGCATAACGCCCCATTTTCCCAGCACACCATGCAAATAATTCTCAGAGGAATGCTGAATGTCCGCTATGGTGTAAAAACCCAGCGATTGCAACAGGCTTTGCGTCTTTTTGCCAACGCCAAACAGTTTGGAAATGGGTAGCGGTGCTAAAAAAATTTTTTCCTCACCTGCCGCGCAGATGGTAAGCCCATCAGGTTTATGAAAATCCGAAGCAATCTTAGCCACCAGCTTGTTGGTTGCAATGCCAATGCTTGCCGTAAGCCCGGTGCTGGTAACAATTTCATGCTTTACTTTCTTTGCAATATTTTCTTTGCCGGCAAAAAGGTTTACCGTGTGCGTACAGTCTAAAAATGCTTCATCAATACTTATCTGTTCAATGCATGGGGAAAAGCTTTCCAGTATCTTCATTATCATGTTCGATAGTTCCACATATCTATCAAACCGCGGGGGCAAAAAATACGCAGTGGGACATAGGCTGTATGCTTTTGATATAGGCATTGCCGAATGGATGCCAAACCGTCGTGCCTCATAGCTTGCAGCAGAAACAACACCCCTGCCCCTTCCGCCTTTAGGATCAGCACCCACCACAACCGGTTTACCCCGTAGCAACGGATTGTCTGCCTGCTCAACCGAGGTAAAAAAGGCATCCATATCAACATGAAGGATAATTTTCTCACTCATAGAAATACTATACTTTTATATAGTAGCATTGTCAAGGATAAAATGCAAGCAAAGGAAAATAAGGAATGGGAACGGTAAGATAAGCAGGCATTGCGCTATGGCGTTGTTATAATTTAAAAAACACTGCAACCGTGAAAATACCCAATCTGTCACCGGTGGAATAACAATGGTTCGCAAAGATTTTCATAATTGGCATAACCGCCTTTATTCTTTATATGCTCAATGAGCAATCTATAATGTTCATGCTGCTGCAAAATTTCGGAACAACCAATCATTATTACATACTCCTTCCCACGGGTTAATGTTACATTTAACTTTCTATCGACACGTTTATTAAAATTAAATGATGTTATTGATTCCAGATAATTACTGGAATTAACCGCCAGTGAAACAATGATAATATCCCGTTCACTTCCCTGAAATCGTTCAACCGTGTCAATCATTATATTGCTTAAATATGCATCATCCACTCCGGAATCCAATAATTTTTTCTTGATACAATTGATTTGAGCCCTAAATGGCGTGATGACCCCCACTGTATCACTCTTAAACTTACTATTATAGGTATTGATAATGAGCTTGATTAAATCAACCACTATAGCCGCTTCACAAGTATTTTCTTTTTTTGAACCCGGTTCCTTTTTTGATTCTATAAATACCATTCTATTGTTTGCAAGTACCTTTTCATAGTTGTTATGCGAATTTTTATTAAAAGTAACTGTATACGGTGCGCTATCATCTTTTACTGTAGCTAATGCGCTGTCATAAAAGTGCCTGTTTATAAATTCTGCAATATCATTATGCATTCGTTTTTGATTTTTTAGCGTTCTATATGCTTTATGCCATTTATTTTTTTTAGCATTTAAGATGAGCCGTTCAAATAGCGACATTGATAAATCATATAAACAAATTTTTTCTAAATGGGGGTTGTTTACCTTTGTTAAATTTTCATCCTGAGTTACAACAGGTGGCAATTGCTTTTCATCACCAATCAATATAAATCGTTTAAACTTTGTTAACAAACCAACAATATCGGGTTCCAGTAGTTGCGAAGCCTCATCCACTATTACAGTAGTAAATTTTTTAAGATTAAATATCCTGTTTTGTTGTGCTGTACTCACTGTGCTGACAAAAACCCTCTGGTTTATGATTCGGTCATACACATTTTTTAAATCTTTTTCATTGTTTATTCTATTTTTTAATGTATCCAGCGACTCAATTGAATCATCACTACTTTTACCCAAACGAATATAGGGCAAACTGGATTTTTGCAAGGCTAAACAAATTTCATCAACAGCTCTATTGGTACATGCCAGCAACATTATATTTTCATCAGTAGATGCATACAGATTGTTAACTATTTCTTTGAGCACAACTCGTGTTTTTCCGGTACCGGGAGGGCCCTGTATGCAAAAATAATCGCTGGCATTCAATGCTAATGATATTATTTCATTGATATCCTCGTCTTTACCAGTGTGTAGTATAGTATTGTCATGATTATGAAATTCCGGCTCTTTTAAACCCAGTAATATATCCTTTATATTGCTTTCCATAAATTCAAAAAGAGATTTATATAACTTGGTATAGTTGTTTTCAATTAAATCCTTTTCAATACACCATTTAAAAGTTTTCAATTCCCGTGTTTCTTTTATATTATTTCTTAAACGAACCTTCACATATTCATTATTCAGTTCAAGTATTGTAGCTCTATAATAAAAATGTTTTACATACGCAAAATGATCATCATTTGCAGGGATATCCGGATATACTATGCATATATCACCTTCTCTAAAAACCGTTGTGTGCGTAAATAAAGTTCCCCGTTTAAATACCACAACATTGTTTTTAATGCTGGAGCTATCACTATCATATTCTAAATCGGTTAACAGTAAAAAATTATCTGCTTTTTCCTTCTGTGTTGAACGCCATAATGATGAAAAACCATGTTCATTTCCATCCCCTGTTTTTGCAATAAGATGCTCGGTAGCAATAAAGCGAATAAAGTTAGTAATATATGCAATTTCAAGTGGTTGAAGCTTTGTAATTGTAGAAATAAAATTTTCGTATGCAGTTTTTCTAAATTTTTTAATTGTATCCTGATGCGATGCAAAATATTTTTTAAATTTATTTGCAAATGCAACTATATCAAAGTTACCGGTTGCTAATTGGTACTCATAGCTTACAATATGATTCCTAACCATCATTAAATCATTAACAAGCGCTTTGTTTATTTGTATATCGCGTGCTGGTTGCTGCAACCTGCTATAGAAAACATAATTATTACCAGCACGGTTATGGTAACATGATTCAACCAGAAGATGATAGCAATAAACCTGTACTCTATGCTCATGCCATGCATCAATGTCAGGTACACTACCCGATTTTAATTCAAAAATATCATTATAATTTTTGTTGCTGTTACGCTGAACTAATAGATCCAATCTACCCTGTAAACCGTACTGTGGAGATATAAAATACGGTTCTATATGATATATACTATCTTTTTCATAATCTTTAAAGTATTGCAAAATATTGTTATAGTGTTCTTTTGCCGTATCGTGTAATCTTTTTATCAAAGTATTATTATATTCCTCGTCATCCTTAAATAAGCAAAAAATATCCAGACAATAATCAGCCATTGCTTTAATACAACATTTGTTAAATCCTTGTGCTTTATTAACTATTATTTCATCTAACAGAGTGTTTACAATACTACCAAGAATCATGCTTTCTTTTACATCATTATCATTAGTAAATTTTTCAACTAAATAAAACATGGGATTGGGTTTATTGTTTTCAAAACAATTAACTATCACTGTGGCATCAACAAGGTAGTCAGGCTCTAAAATAATTATAGAGTTTTGGTTGTCAGTATACCATGGTTTATCAGCTAATTTTTCAATGTTATAGCAATCTATGGTGGAACATTGCCATGCTATATTCAATACATTAAAATAGCGGCTTTCTTTTTCATTTTTCAAATAAAGAAGCTTCTCGTCACCATGTATATCAGAACAACGCAATACATTATGATGGGCATCTTTTGTATTAATCAATAAACGTATATAATCAATTTTTTCCTTTGGCTCTTCTGGCTTCATATTCCATTTTAAATTTTGAACATCTTTATACAATTCTTTTAAATCAGGTGGTATTTCAACCTTTGAAAAATAATGAACTAAATTACAAAGTGTTTTTATACACAACCAATAATTTTCGTTAGTCAAACAATCATTACCACTGTTGTTACTTTTTTCATTAGTTTCATTAAAATGATGAAATCTATTTAAAAATTTCCGTAGTATTCTGGCATTTTTTAATACATCTGCATCTACATTATCATGGTTGAAAATATATTCCATTCTTTCAGAATTGTTATATAAATAAATTTTATTGATATCTCTGGTTAAATAATAAAACATCTTTTCCAGAACAGGTCGTAGCATTAATGTTTTGACATACAGTGTGTCTCTGTTTGATTCAAATAAGCATTTGCTGCGTATCTCATCATACAATTCAGTGGCTTCATCACTTGTTAACCTGTTCATATAATCACACCTCATGTTACACAATCATTGACTATTATAAGGTTTTTAACCCATAGCAGTATAGTATCGCCATGGTTTTGCCTTTTTTACCACATGCTATTGCACAAAACAGTATGGTATGGTAAGTTTATATAAATTACAAGTAAAAAAGTTACCAATTTTTAACCTATATTTTTTACTATTCTGTGTCTAATGTAGTAAATGGACATCTGCATGGCATGCAATAAACCATGCAGATGTCCCACTGCTGTCATTCTAAGTAAAGTTTAAGAATCCCGTTGAGGGTAAAAATTCTTTATGACTTCATCCAGTAGCATGACATTGGTACAAAATTTTATATCGGAGGGATATTATGAGCAAAAAGAAAAACAATAAACAATTAAACACTGATGATAATAACTTCTGGTTACAATATGCACAGCAATTAGAAAACAGTAAACCCATGGAAAGAAAATGGATAACCCATGAAACACATGACTACGTAATTGATGATGGAGAGGACAAAAATGCAGATATAAACATGACCATATTGTATACCAAAGAGCAGGCTACTCCAAAAAGTAAAAGGCTACTGTTTTTAGTTTATAAGTTTATTGGTTTTTTAAAATCGTTGAAAAACTCCATAATAAAAAAGAAACATTTCTTTACATGCAAATATGCAAAAAGTATCTTAACACCTGCCAATATAACAATTATGTTTAGTAAAAAGATTGTTCTCCTGGAAAGTGAATCCGGGGAAAAAATATGGATTATTATAAATCCTGCTAATGAAGATATTCTGGTTACGATAAAATTTAAATTTTATGAAACCCAAATGTGGTTACGAAAAAATACCATTATGGGCTGGACAGAATAAGGTTATAATAGTTTACCATGAAACCATACCCATAGCTAATGGAGTACCATAATCATAGTATTGATACCTATTGTGAGTGATTGTAGTGATAACAAAATACTAAATTCTTTTTCAATATAAAATTTTTCTTGATTTTTTGATTCATACATTATAAATTGCACGCTAATTATAAGTTAAAAATTCTATAAATCACCAATCAAATAATGAAAAGTTTGCCATGGAATTTATTAAAAATATAGAATTTCTAGTCCACCCCGAATTAGCAAAAAAAATGGAGAATGACAAAAAGTATTGTACAGTTCACTATGCTTTTTTTAAAGCCAGCGCCCCCCAGCCCGCACCAATTGTGTCTTTGATATAATTTCTGCTTGCACCACCTTCAATATTCATACTTCGATTTTGTCCTTTATCCCATGTACGAGTTATTTTAAATGTCTTTGATTCAACCTGCGAAAATCTTCCCATGCGTATAGGGACATAATTAGCGTCGACATATTTTTGTATACATTTTACAATATCCTGGCTTACAGGATGTTTTTTGTTATTCAATTGTTCTTTATAAAAATCTTTTAATGATCCAAGTATATAAGGTGCTGAAAACATTTGCAATACTTGTTCACTATTATGAAAATTATTTTTTTGTAAAAATAGCTTCAATTGATTACTATCAATAGTTATATAACCGGTAGCAGTATATTCCTTACCTAATAGTAATTCACAACCTGTCATCTCAGTGTAAATAGGAATACCTTTCTGCTTTGATTTATAGCCAATATTCCTTACTGTGCCAAAAAATGTTTCAGCATTTTGCAAAGTAAAATCTGATACTTTTAAAAATCTAAACGGATCTAAAAATTTTGTCCCATTGTTTGTTGAAATTGAATAACACCTCCATTTCTACTATGCAATCTTATTATTTTCTTCAATCACTTTTTTCCCAAACATTGCAATATTTA
>DAOLVF010000065.1:0-12123 GCA_035420565.1 Spirochaetota bacterium
TCACCATTGTTAACATTGCACGCCATCTGGAAATAAACCCTGAAGAAGCTTTACAACACACTATTGCAAAGTTTACAAAACGATTCCACTATATTGAACAACGATTAAATGAAATGAACAAAGATATTGCTCAAACACCGTTAAGTGAACTGGATGCATTGTGGGATGAATCAAAACAAAAATGACATTAAAAAGGGGTGTCGCAAACACCCCTTTCTTTAATTTATTCCTGAGTTTTCATCTTCAATTCAGTAGTTGGTGCCTCATCTTCCTTAACTGCTGTCTGCTCGTTAACGCCTTCCTTTTTCGGCTGTGCAAGCTTTGTGGCAGTTTTGGGTATCTTCAAAACCCAGCCTGGCTTAATAAGATTGGGATCTTTTACTAAATCTTTATTTGCTTCATATATTAATTTCCATTTAAATCCATCATTGTAAAATTTTACAGCTATCCGCCATAAACAATCTCTTTTTTCGGGATTATATTTTACCTTATACATGGTGTATTCGGTTTCTTCTTCTACTTTTTTCTGCAATGCTTCCTTCTGAGTTTCTGATTGCACTTCTTTTTTACCTTCCGGTGTTACCTCGCTTTCAATGACCGGAGCCACGGCTACTTTTTTTGCTGATACTGAATTTGCAATTGTAATTGCCTCACCGGAGGCAATTATTGATTCTTTATATTTTGCATCATTAAATAAAGTTTTTGCATTAGAAAGCGATTCTTCTGCTGCTTTAATATCGTCTGGAGATTGTTTTGCCTGTTCGGTAGCTTTTGCTGCTACTATTGCTCCCTGTGCTTCATCAATTTTCTTAGCTGCAGTAGCCTTTAATGATGCAAAATATGCTTCATCGGCATTGAGCTTGGCAACTTCAATGGCTGAAAAACCTTTCTTGAGCTCTTCTGCATCATAAGCACTACGCGCTACCTGGGACTGCTCCTTTGCAAGTTTTAATTTTTCAGGAGCATACTGGTTAGCATTATAGCTCTCAGCCTGTGCTATAATAATGTTGACTTCCTTGATTGAATCAGCTAAAGTTTCTTTCTGGCTCAATGCAACATTGCGTGCATTCTTGGCATACATATCTGCATCCAGAGCAGCTTTGTAGGTAGCTAAATAATTTTTATTTTCATAGTTTTTGTTTGCTTCCTGCAACATTTCATTGGCTTTGGCAAAATCATCCTTTGCAAGAACACCTGCATACACATTATCAGCAGCTTCAACGCTCTTGGTAGCTATATCAAGAGTATCTTTGGCAAGCAATGGAATAGCTTTATCATATGCTTCTCTGGCTTTCTTTTGTGCTTCAATTGCATTTTGCTGTGCCTTATCATACTCTTCATTTTTTACATTATCGTGGGCTGCTACAAGCAAGTCTTTTGCCTGATTGTATTCATCTTTGGCATAGTAGGGGGCTTTCACTGCTTCAGCATCACTGATAGCATTTTTTGCAAGCGATAGCTCCTTAACTGGCAACTTTTCAAAGCAGGCAGTCATCAGCACAAGAGCTGACAATAGCGCAATAACACTGATATGATATTGTGATCTCATAGTACACCTCTTTCATTTTTCTAATGTATAATACTCTTTATTAATCAAATGCTTATCAATTAATGAATACAAAGTGATGCAAATATGGTTCAGGATGACCTTCCCAGCATTGTCACTCTGAGGGACGCAGTCCCGAAGAATCTATTCTTTTATACAACGACGAGATTCTTCACTCCGTTCAGAATGACATGCCAACACATTGTCATGCCGGCCATGGGTAATTTTTTTGAATACACGACCATTTACTTTGCAAGGCATTACCGTTTATTAAATGATTCAATAGCTACTTCTTCAGAATCATATATTTCAAAAAACGACGTAAGTTTAGTCAGTTCAAAAACTTTCCGAACCGAAGCAAAAACATTAATTATTTTTAAACCACCCTGATATTTTTTTAGATTTGATAAGCTTGAAATTAAAGCACCAATACCCGACGAATCAATATATGTTACTTTTTCAAGGTTAATGATTACATTAAATTTTTTTTCTTCAATGAGCCCATTTATTATATCTTTAATTTCCGGGGCGTTGTAAAGATCAATCTCACCAGAAATATCAAGTATAACAACGTCACCTCTCGTTCTTTTCGTAATATCCATAGACATTCTACTCCCAAAAGTAATGCTTGCATGGTATTGAAACTAAATACTATAATAACAAAAGCAAAATGTCAAGATATTTTATTTTTTTTGTTTTGTAAATAATTTTTTTTATTTATACACAATAATAATTCCAGAAAAATTTACTTTTGATTCAGGTTATTATCCTGTTGTTTTACTATTTACATAGTATTTATTTCACTATTGTTATATATTTTCTTCCATCGGTTATATTCATCCATAAATTGATTGTTTGCTATACTTTTCTGTATGGTATCCATAAAATATTTCATAAAATAAAGGTTATGATAGGTATTATAAATCAGAGAAGCTATTTCATTCATTTTATAAATATGGCGCAAATATGCACGTGTAAATGTTTTACACACATAACAATGACAATGTTCATCTAACGGATTAAAATCTTCAGCATAGATACCTGACTTTATGTTTATCCTGCCGTTAGTAGTAAAAAGCGTACCATTGCGTGCTATTCGAGTTGGCATAACACAATCAAACATATCAACACCATACCTGATTGCTTCAAGAATTTCGAGTGGGCTGCCAACTCCCATCATATAGCGCGGCTTATCCCATGGCAGCGCCGGCACTGTTACAGCAGTAATGTCACTATATTGAGATTTTGGTTCGCCTACTGAAAGTCCTCCAACAGCAAATCCTGAAAAGTTATACTGTTGCAATTCAGTTGAGCACTGTAACCGCAAATCAGGATACACCCCACCCTGTACTATGGCAAAAAGAGCCTGTGCTTCAATATCAAAATTGTTATGCCAGTATTCGTATGACCGTCCAGCCCACTGCACTGTTCTGTCTACTGCTGTTTTAGCTGTTTGATAGTCAGCAGGATAGGCAACACATTCATCCAGCACCATCATGATATCTGAACCTATAATCCTTTGAATATCCAGCACCTTCTCAGGAGTAAAAAAATGCTTTGAGCCATCAATATGTGATTGAAATTCAACGCCATCCTGGTGCACCTTCCGTAAGTCAGCCAGTGAAAAAACCTGGAATCCCCCTGAGTCAGTTAATAGAGGTTTGTGATAGTTCATGAAATTATGCAACCCGCCCGCTTTTTGTAAAAGATTGGTGCCGGGGCGTATGTACATATGGTAGGTATTTGAAAGAACTATCTCAAAGCCTAATTCTTCAATGTCACGGAATGTCAATGCACGAATTGCTCCGCGCGTGGCAACAGGCATGAATACCGGTGTATGCACCATCCCATGAGGAGTGTGTATCCGCCCCAGACGTGCATTGCAATTGCTATCGTGTTGTAGTATTTCAAATCGCATACCATACCTATCAGTGACATTCTATCACCATTGCCATAGCATCACAAAATCATGGAATAAACAATACTATTTTTTGTTTCATCACAATAAAACTACTATGCACTGCTAATTTCATTCAAGAGTTACTATCGCCAAAAATTGCCGTGTACTCTTGCTGGGCACAGCTATAGAGGGCTCAACAAAATCAAACATTACAAGCCATTACTGCAAAAAATCCGGTTTGGAAAATTCTGGATGCGGATAGGTGTAAAAACCTTTGTTGGTTTTAGTGCCTAATAAGCCTTTTTCAACATACTGCTGTAACAATGCAGCATTTTTTTTGCCCTGTTTGTCATCAAGCAAATCTGCCCAGTATTTTGTAATTTCATGTACCGTATCCAATCCGATGCTATCCATAATACCAAATGGTCCAATTGGTGTGCCCATAACGCCCATAAAGCTTTTATCAATATCATGGATATCAGCCACACCATTAGAAGCCAGGGTCAATGCCGAGGCAAGTAATGTCATGAGCATGGTATTAAAAACATAGCCATTGTTTTCTTTTTTAAGAACGATTGGTATCTGACCTATTTTTTTTGCAAATTCAACAGTTGCATTGATTACCTCTTGCGAGGTTCCCGCATGCGGCATAACATCAACTATTTTTGTGGTCCTGATATCATGGAAGTGAAATGCTAAAAATCTGTCGGGCCTTCCTGTAGCGGCAGCAATCTGTGATGGAACAAGCGATGAGGTATTGGTGGTAAATATTGTTTGCTCACGGCACAGTGCATGAAATGTTGAAAAAACTTTAGCTTTTAATTCTGGGTTTTCGGGCACTGATTCGCTGACAAAATCAACATCAATAGCAGCCTGTTGTGGATCAGTATAATAGCGTATAAGGGACAGAGCATTAGTAGTATTTTTAACAGTATGCTTTTCAAACCACTGTGCTAACTGTGTCAGCCTATTCTGTGCACTCTTCAATGCTTCTTCGTGGACATCGTACATGTGCACATGACATCCATGGAGGGCACACACAAAACCAATCTGCTGTCCCATGGTACCCGACCCAATGATCAATACTGTTTTAATGTCATTACCCGTCATACAATCCTCCAATAATTAATAATTATTTGTGTACGATAGTTACTCTATAACAGTTCAATGTGGAGGGATAACAATTATGCCTGTATGTTCGTCAATACATTAATGCACTGTAAAAATAAAAAACCGCTTTCTCCATCTCATGCGGCTATATCTCTGTCACTCATGAATGGCAACACTGCCATCATTCATCACTACAGTAACAATATTTTTATGCAACAAAAAAGCACCTGCACAATAACTATCGCCTATAATGCTTCGTGGATATGAACTCCTTTCGTATTCAACTTTGCTGCACCAGCCATTGCTTCTGCAACAGTACGGGCTTCGACAGGGGCATACTTTGCAAAGCTTCCTTTTAGCAAAAACTGCATGGGCTTTGCAAACAATCGGGCTATATCCTCAAGCAGGCGCTTCTCCTGCCTTTTACCCACTAAAAGCGAAGGCCTGAAAATGTGAATTGTCTGCAGGGGGATTGATGACACATCCTTCTTCATCAACCCTTTTATCCTGTTGTAAAATGCATAAGCATGGGGGTTGGCACCAACAGCGCTTATAACTAAAAATTGTTGTGCACCCTGTTTATGGGCAATTGCTGCAGCTTTCAGCACATACTCATAATCTACCTGTTTGAAGGCATCCTTTGAGCCTGCTTTTTTCATGGTGGTACCAAGACAGCAAAATACATCATCAACTTGAAATGCTTCTGACGCATCTTCCAGATTGGCAAAATCAGTAACAATGACAGCAACCTTTTGTGAAGGTATTGCAATCTTTTTTCGTACGATGATAGTGATATGTGCATAATAATCATCATGGAGTAGTAAAGAAAGTAATTCCCCACCTACCAACCCGGTGGCACCCAGTATACACGCTTTTTTATTCATATAATCAACACACCTTCTTAGTAGTGTACCAGATCCTCAGGATTTATTGATTTTCCGCCTTTATATACCTCATAGTGCAGATGCGGGCCGGTAGCCCTTCCTGTAGCACCTACCGTCCCAATCTTTTGTCCCTGAATGACTGTATCGCCAGCAGCTACTGTTCTCTGCGCAAGATGTGCATAGAGTGTTTTTACGTTGTTTGCATGCTCAATAATAACACAATTGCCATACCCATTGTTTAAATAGTTTGATGTTGCAACAACGCCACCAGCACTTGCTACAACCTTTGTACCCTTTGGTGCAGCAATATCAATCCCCTTGTGGAATGCATATTTTTTGGTAACAGGATTCTGCCGGTATCCATATTTGCTTGTGGTTTTGCCTTTTGTTGGTGCTATCAATGCTGTATCATCAGTTTTTTTGTCATCAGCCTTTTTTTCACCTGCTTCTTTTTTTTGATAGTCATCATGGTCAACAACATTGTCTGCCTTCTCAGGATCAACCGGCACTATCAATGCATCACCGCCTGCATGTGCATTGATCTCTTTCATTAAATCATATATCTTTTTCTGGATATCTTCTTTCCTCTTTATGTCATTGCTGTACTGCTCCTTTACCTTTGCAGAATCCGATTGTTTTTGTTTTACCACCGAGGCATTTATTGTCAGTAAGGCTGCAATACCAATAAATACAATGCATTGTTTTTTCATACTGTGTTCCTATCCCACAATGTTTTATTTACCTGTGTGCGATAGTTCATCATACTATACCTTTATCCTCTAAAACTATCGCCAGTAAAAATGATAACTGCCGTTGTACACTATAGTTATCGGATGGGTTGCATAAAATTTTTACTGCTTCATGAGATCATTTATTACATTCATGATCTCTTCTATGCGGTATGGTTTGGCAATAACGCCTTTAAATCCATATTCTTTGTAATGGGACATTATTGGATCATTGGAATAACCGCTTGATACGATAACCTTTGCATCAGGATTAATCCTTAGAATTTCTTTTGTAGCCTGCGCTCCTCCCATAGCGCCGGGCACCGTTAAATCCATGATGATGATATCATAGGGCCTTTTTTCATCTAACGATTTTTTATACTGAGCAATTGCTTTTTCACCAGATTCTACCCAATCAACTGTAAATCCGTACATATCCAGCATATGTGAAACTACCTCATAGATGGTAAAATCATCATCCATCAATAAAATTTTACCTTCATATGAATTAATGATTGCCGATCCTTCCTTTTTTTCTTCATTTGTTTCATGGGTTGCATGCAAATAGATAATAAATTCCGAACCTTTCCCTACATCGGAAGTAACCTCAATATAACCTCCATGCCGCTTGATTATAGAATAGCTTGTTGCAAGTCCCAATCCGCTGCCGTGCTCTTTTGTGGTAAAAAATGGATCAAATATTTTGGACAAATTTTCTTCTGGTATACCTATACCTTCATCCTTAATGGTTATGGCAATATAATCCCCTGGTAAAAGTGGTATCTGGGCTTTGCCATCGTAGACATAATTATATGCTTTAATTGTAACAATGCCACCCTGCGGCATGGATTGCATGGCATTTATCATGATGTTTTGAAAAACCTGACCCATCTGCCCGGCATCTATTTCGCAGTTCCATAGTTCAGGCTGAATATCAAGATGGCACCGTACATTTGAGCCTGAAAAAACAAACTGTGCTGTATCGGTAATCAACTGTTCCAGTGAAGCAACCGCTTTTATTGGCTCGCCACCTTTTGAAAAGGTTAAAAGCTGCTTAGTAAGATCAACAGCGCGTTGAGCGGCATTTTCAATCCTTTCAATATATTTTTGATATACTGTATTCTCGGACAGCTTCATTCCAAGAATTGATAAATTTCCAATAATAGCAGTCAATAGATTATTAAAATCATGAGCAATGCCACCTGCTAAAATACTGAGTGATTCTAATTTACTTATTTTGTGCATCTCTTTTTCCATCCAGTACTGCTGGGTAATATCATGCAGTACTATGACAGTCCCAATGATCTTTCCTTCCACATAGATGGGGGCACCCGATAGCTCCACAATAATTTCTTTTGTATGTAACTGCAACACCAGTGGTTCTCCAGCAGTATGAAGCGACCCATAGCGTAATATCTCATTCACAGGATTTTTAAATTCTTCCATGGTAGTGTACCGCAGGGGAAATACAGTAACAAACTGATTCCCTATGACTTCAGTACTTATATTCCCTAAAAGTTGCTCAGCGCGCGCATTGATAATAATGATTTTTCCCTGTATATCTGTTGCAATAACGGCATCATATATAGATCGCAGGGTAGCATGGAGACGCTCTTTCTCCTCCTCTAAATTATGGGTGGCTTCAGTAAGTTCATAGTGCGTGCGTACCATCTCTTCATTCATTGCTTCCAGTTCTTCATACTGTGATTGTATCTCTTCGTATTGCTGTTGTATTGTGTAGTGAGCCTCCTTTAAGGAAGAGATATCGGTAATGATAGCAATGCTTGTAGATATACCATCCAGTATAACCTTCTGTGCTGAAATCAATACATCCATAACGGTGCCTGTTTTACGCTTTAACTGCGCTTCATACTGCAACTTAGCTGCTTTCCCAAGCATCCTGTTTTCATATTGTATTATTACCTCCTGCCCCAGCGATGAATCAGCAGTGATAAAATTGATATTTTTATTTAACAATTCTTCTACGGTATATCCAAGCATCCGTGCAAGTGCATTGTTACTATATACCATGTTCCAGTTCTGAACAAGCATAATGCCATCATGAGCATTCTCAACCAGGGTACGGTACTTTGCCTCTGAGGTTGCAAGCTGCGATAAAGCACGCTCCTTATCCTTACGCCACGTGTTAACCTTATCCGCAATCCCCAATGAAAACAAAATAACCATTGCCGAAGAGCCTAACTGATATCCCCATGCCGTAAAGAAGTTATCGCCCAGCATGCCAAATGAACGCAATACTATTAAGATGACACCTGCTACAAAGCTAAATGTAGCAACATTAAAATACAGAGCTTCCTTTACTTTTTTAATCTGTGCAACAATACCTATTATAATGGCAATAATGGCTTCAATAGCTGCCATTAAAACAGAAATCTGCGTTGCATAGTAGTAGGGCGCCACAAAGGGGATAATACCACCCATAGCCGTTACAATTGCCATTATAAGTAAAACTATGCCCAGTACAGGGATTACAACCGGTAAATTTAAGAACTCCCGTGTAAATAAAACTATTCCAACCATTGCAAAAAAGATAAAAAAGGGATGGCACACATTCCCCCACCATGGACTTTCCGGCCATAGGTATTGTGCAGCAATACCATTATTTGCCATTGCAAAAAGGGTAACTCCAACAATAAATAATACAAGGTATAAAAAGCTTTTATCCCGCACCGTTATAAATAAAAACAGGTTATAGAAAAAGAGCGCAATCATCAAACCATAGTGCATCCAGATAAAAGGTAGCGTTTTATTCCTCATTTCTTCAAAAGCGTGTGGAGTCCACGCTTTTAAAGCTACGACCAGCGAGCCCTGCGACTGTACCCGCATAAAATAGGTGGTTGTACCCGGCTTCTGCACTATCGGGAATACAAAGGTACGGTAGGGAATTTGCCTGTGTGAAAATGGCAGCCTGTCGCCTGTCTGTATTGCAGTGAAAGAATGGTCATGGGGAATGTACAGGGTAATGTCATCGATAAGCGGATAATCATACTCCAGCAACCACTGCACAGGCAGCGATGTGGTATTGGTTACTGTAAGGCTAAGCCATAAACACTGTGTTGAATAGCCAAATGAGGGATGCACTGATGGTGATGGTTTAAATTCATGATTGTTGTATCGTTTAACAATTTCATCTATTCCTGTGGAGGGATCAACCCCGGTTAAATAGTCAAGGTGCAATCCCGCTTCAGAAAACGTGAAGGTGTCATCAATATATAATGTTTGACATAATCCACCGGTAACTATCGCACATAGAAATACTAATAGTAAAATATTTATTGTTATATATCTTTTCATTCTTTAATCCCATCATACAATAAAAAGTTATCAAGAATATTTCAAATATTTTTTTATGGAATATTTTGTGCTAAATTTTATAGTGACCCCGTGATTGTAAAGAACTAATTCTGATCAATCAGGATAAATCAGAATAATTTTTGCTGGCAGGGACATGACGTATGGCACATTATAAACTTGACGGCGCTAAGTTTGAAACATTAGACGAATTAAAAGAAGTGATGTGGCAGTTGTACAAGGACAAAATGACACGTGAAGAATTTGATAGCTATGTAGAGCAGCATGTTCAGGTCAGCGATTAGGTTGCGTTATCATATTTATGATATCAGAAAACCCATCGGGACCTTTTCGCTGTGTCATTATAACCTTATTGCACTGTCCTTTGATGCTGCTGAATAGCGTATCATCGCCAACAAAATATGCCTCATCAACAGCATTGAACATATCGATATCGTTATAGCCATCACCTATCCCAATGGTATACATATCATTATATCTATTTTGAAAAAGGTTTTTAATGTACTGTACTGCCCTGCCCTTATCAACCCGGCTATCCTGCACGGTAAAAAACTTCCCTCCTGTTGTGATGGCAATGCCATACTCAGCAATACTGCTATTGATGTCCGTAATGGTTGTTGGCAATTGTTCTGCCATAAACAACAAAGATGCCTTCCGCTGGAGCATAAGGGTAACATCATCATGTGATAGCCCGGTATAGAGCGATAGTTCCTGAACCGGAATGTCGTCAACCCATATACAATTCTTTACCATGGCACGTATTATGGTTTTATGGTTCGATAGTTCCTGTATATCTTTCCCCAGCAATATATAGCTGCCATCAGCAAAACCAATACCTGCACCGTTTTCAAAAACAAAGGGATGGTGTAAACCCAGTGCACCGTGCAGCTTCATTATTTCAGAATGCGTCTTGCTGGATACCATAATAAGAGGGATATCCATGCCAATAAGCCTTTGTATTGCCCGCAGCGAATCTTCAAACGAATACCTTTTTACATCAAGTATGGTTCCGTCAATATCCGAAAAAACTATCAACCCTGCCATTGTATCATTGTTCCTGAACCATAGTATCAGGTTTCAGCAACAAAAATTCAACCCTGCGATTACGCCGTCTGTTTTCAACGCTGGTGTTGGGCAAAAATGGTGATGTTTCGCCCATACCGCGTGAGGTCAATCGCTTCTTATCAATCCCTTTGCTGATAAGATAATCCATAACCGATTTTGCCCTGTCCTCGGACAGCTTTAGATTATACTGCTCCTCGCCGATGTCATCAGTATGCCCTTCAATCACAACATTGTATTTTTCATATTTATGTAATATCTCCACAACCCTGTTTAAAATGGGAAACGCTTTGCCGGTTAGCTTTGCACTGTCAAAGGCAAATTCAATATTGCTGATACGTATTTTTAGTCCACGCTCTGTCACCATCACCAGAACATCAATAGGAAGCTTAATCCGTTTTGTTTTTGCTGTATTGCCAGTTATATCTGTGGCAGATAGTTCTATAAAATAATCCGCAGCGGATTCCACCAGTTCATTGCCGGCACCTATGCCATCCCATTTGATCTCAGCAGGAGGCTCTGACCCCTTAAATGTTTTGAAAACATACCCTGCAGGCGCATAGATAGTAATATCCCAGCGTTTAATGCCTGCATTGTCCTTTATAGACGGATTAATGGTAAGGATATCATCTTCGCCATCGCCATCGGGTGAGAATAGCTCTGGCGTATACGATAGCTCAACATCAGGAGGTGTACTATCAATAATAAATGACTTTGCAAACGATCGTGGATTGTTGCCGCTTAAATACTCGGCACTGAAGGTATAGGTGTAGATACCATCTGAAAGCTTATCGCCCTTGTCTGATTTACCATCCCAGCTAATAGTTTTTGGTACTGTTTGTCCTTTCGTTTGATAAACCACCTTATCCTTTTCGCTGGTTATAGTAAACTGCCATGAAACAAGATCTTTTGTGTCAGAAACCGCCGGGGTAAACAGTATAGAACTATGAAGCCGATAAGAGAAGTATTCTAACGATGCAACAATATCCACTGTCTGATACTGACGGGTAAGGCTTATTTCGCGTATTGTTGCAGATGCCTTATTGCCAGCATAATCAGTACACTGAATCTGATAGGTATATAAGCCTTCAGGAACATCATTGCCGCTATCATCTTTGCCATCCCACACCACAACCTTTGGCACCTCGTTACCACGCCATGTATATTTTTTTACAACCTTCCCTGCAGTATCAACAAATGCAGCCTGCCACTCGTCATGTGATTGTGTCTTGACCAATTGACTAATTTTTAAGGTATCTTTGCGTCCATCATTATTGGGCGAGAAAAATCTATCGTCGCAGGATAGCTCAATCTCGGGGCTTGTTGTGTCAACAGTCACAACGCCGGTGATCTCCGGTGATATGTTATCCCGATCATCCCATGCTAAAAAGGCGTATACATAGTCGCCATCAGGAACAACCTGGTTGTTGTTATCGGTACCATCCCAGAATATCGTCTGTGGCACCATTGCCGATTCCTTCTTTGCCCATAGTTTATTGATAAATCCTTTTATTGTTAACGACTCTTCAACATCGCGCTCGCTGATGCGGTATTCTTTTA
>DAOLVF010000066.1:0-12016 GCA_035420565.1 Spirochaetota bacterium
GAAAACATTTACATTTGATAGTCCTCTTACATCATGTCCGCTTTGCAATAGCAATGCAATATATTTTTTATATGCGATAGTTACCTGTAATCCAGCATTTACTGTTTATAAATGTAATAGCTGTAAATTTATATTTATGAACCCTCCCCTCAGTCATCAGTCTGAACATACTTTATATGATGAAGGATATTATACCGGTACATCAGATTATTCATATTACGATGAACGAATAACCGAGCGGTATTCTCAGTATGTATGGAATGCACGGTTGCATACGATACACAACTATGTACCGGGTGGAAATTTTCTTGATGTCGGATGCTCATTTGGTGGCTTTTTACATGCAGCATCTCAATTGTATATCACGTATGGGATTGAACCATCAGCATATTCTGGAAAATATGCACAGCAGCGATTTGGGAGCGATGTTATACATATTGGAACATTATTTGATCATCCTTTTAAACATAATTTTTTTTCAGTTATTACATTAATTGAAGTGCTTGAACATATGCGCCAGCCATATGAAGCCCTGACTGAATGCTATAATCTATGTAAACAAGACGGTTTACTTGTTATTCAAACTGCAAACATGGATGGACTGCAGGCTGCAATACAAAAAGAGCGCTATGGCTATTTTTTACCGGGCCACTTTTCGTATTTTACAAAAGATAATCTTACCCACACACTTAAAAAAATAGGTTTTACAAAGATTAAAGTATTCCAGCCAGTAGATTTTGGATTACTTCCAAAACTAATGAAGTCAAGGATGAATTTTAATTCCATATATGCTTATAAAAGCTGGCTAAGGATAGCACTCTATCACTATGCCAGTAAAATCCATGCTGGCAATTGTGCTTTAACAAGCTCTATGGTTGTGTATGCATTTAAGTAATTGAAATATAAAATATTACTTTTTTTATAATACATCGATAACGATTAATATAAATTTCTGCTTGACTTTTATATTACAATACATATCGTTATTACAAAGGTACTATACTTTATAGCAAAATAAGGAGTAAGCCAATGAAAAAAATTTTTTTCTGCATTCTCATTGTAATACTCTCGTTGGCAATATCGCTGCCCTTTACTTACGCAGCAAAGCTTTCCGATGAGGATTTAGCAAAAAAGAACGAAGGCTGGTACCCAACGGGCCTGCCTCTGGTAAATTATGATAGCGATAATGGCTTTGGATATGGGGTGCGGGTGTATATGTATAATAATGGAAGCAGGGATGAAGAAAATTTTGCCTATGCACCCTATAAAATGCAGTTGTATGGTCAGTTTTATCAAACAACCAATGGCTATCAGTACCATGAGGTTAATCTTGATATGCCGTATATCATGGGCACAAAATTCAGGGTAATAACCTCTGTTGCCTATGATAAAAAGATTAACGCAAACTTCTTTGGCATTGGCGCTGATACCGCAAAGGAAAAGCTGACACTGTATGATGGTTCAAATTTAGGTGATTCACCACAAAAGTTTGATAAATACGAAGATTATATAGATTATGTTGATGATAATAATAATTTGCAAAAATATTACAACTATAAGTATACCAAGCCCAGCTTTTTCCTGAATGTTCACAGGGATTTAACACAAAACCTGAAGATACTGGTAGGGATTGAGGTTAAAAAAGTAGATATAGAAAAATGGGATGGCTATAAATTTGACCACGATAAACAGGGGCCAACATTATTGAAACAATGGCAACCAGAGGGATACGATGGTGGATGGTCCAACTTTGTTCGTGCTGGTATTTACTACGATACCCGTGATTATGAACCTGACCCCAAAAGAGGATACTTGATTGATTATGCGTATGAAATATCTGATAATGTACTTGGCTCAGATTATGACTTTATGCGTAACACCGTGCAATTACAGGGTTATATACCATTGCTTTCAAGTTTAACGCTGGCATTGCGTGTAGCCTATACTGATACCAACAGTGACACCCCATTCTTTGAGATGGGTTACTTTGGATTTTCGCTCAACCGCAGAACAGGGCTTGGCAACAACAGGACCTTACGGGGATATCGCGAGCAACGTTTTGTTGGGCCAACAATGACGGTAGGGAATGCTGAACTGCGCTGGAAATTTGCCGAAACGAATGCATGGGGTCAGAACTTCCAGTTTAAATTAACGGGATTTTATGATGTAGGAAATGTATACGATGAGGCAGGCGATCCATTCAGTGATCCCCGTTTTGGCGACTATCATCAGGGTTATGGTGGCGGTTTGGTCATAGCATGGAATATGGCAACCATAGTGCATTTCTATTATGGTACAAGCGAAGAGGATTCATCAATATCGGTTGATTTTAGCCATACATTTTAATAGTAATAGATTTAAAATATACACAAAAAGGGGCAACTGTTTACGTTGCC
The DNA here is from genome assembly GCA_035420565.1 of Spirochaetota bacterium. Lineage (GTDB taxonomy): Bacteria > Spirochaetota > UBA4802 > UBA4802 > UB4802 > UBA4802. The sequence continues at coordinate 2,397 of DAOLVF010000066.1, forward strand.
CCTTTTAATTAATATGAACTATCGCCAAAATTTACTTTATTCTATAGCAAAGGATTCCAGTGCTATTCATCTATTATTACAATAAAGGGAAGTATACCACTGCCCTTTATTGCATACGATGTATATTACTTTATAGAGCGCCAATCTTTGCCTTTTAAATCCAATCCCAGCTGTCCACCCGGATTCATAATAGCATTGGGATCAAAATGCTTCTTTATTGCTCGTAAAACTGCCATCTGTTCTTTGCCAATATGCTCTTCCATCCATGGTGCTAACATTCGCCCTACACCATGATGATGGCTCAATGATCCACCACTTTTTGCTATGCTATCGATAATACCATCCTGAAATGTAATGTATTCGTTCATATCATCAGTTTTCATAATATAGATAAAATACAGGTTTGTACCCTGAGGATAAAAATGCGAAGCATGAGTCATGCATACTGTCTGCGGCCTGTTTTTAATAAACTGTCGCACAGCCTTATGAACATCATGGAGGTTATCCCACTTTACACTTGTTTCCAGTGTATCAATGAGTATCCCGTAATCATGCAAATCCTCTCGTATATAAGGGTCCTTATATCGTCCGGGCTCCCACATAAGCGTTGGCAATCCTGTAATGTACATCCCACCGTATTTTTTACAAATTTTCTTTACCTGTCGCTTTATGTTTTTGGTAAAATACTTTTCGCCTTCTGCTGAGCTTATAAAAAGGCAACGCTGCATTGGTTTAAAACCGCGTAGCTGCATTAGTTTATCCAGAATGGTTCCATCTATGCCATAGAGTTTCAAACCTATATGCGTTTCTTCTTCATCTGAAACCCTGAATACTGCTGGCATACCAAACTCACCCTGCGATATTTCACGCGAAGCATTGATGGCATCCTGAAATGTTTTAAAAATAAAACCAAATCTTCTTCTATTTTGTGGCATATAACGATATATCTTCCATGTTACCTCCACTAAAACGCCAAAGGTGCCTTCACTCCCTTTCATGATATCGTTTATTTTAGGACCGGTTGCTGTTGCAGCATAATCCCTGGTTGTAAATGTACCAGCAGGGGTAACCCACTTCATGCTTATAACAAGATCATAGGCATCACCATAATAGCTTGATGACTGCCCCGAACCCAATGTTACAATCCAGCCCCCAATGGATGAATATTCAAACGATTGTGGAAAATGCCCGCAGGTATAATTATACTTTGTACCAAAATGCTTTTTAGCATTGTTCAATGCTTCTTCCAGAGCAGGTCCCTGTATACCAGCCTGTACAGTAACCGTTTGATTTTTTTCATTAACATGTAGTATGTTATTCATATGGGTGGATAGTACCAGAGTAATGCCACCTTTTGCAGTTCGCAGTCCAAAATTAACCGAAGAGCCACCGCCATAAACATATACCGGTATTTTATGTCTATGGCAATACTGTATAAGCTTTTCAACATCATCAACACTGCGTGGATGGACAACACAATCGGCAACTCGTTCAACAATACCTTTACGTAATTTCATAGCTTCTTCTATGGTTTTACCTGTTGCAAATTTTAATCTATCAAACTGCGTTGTGCTTATATTTTCATAGCCTGCAATATCGGCAATATCCTGTAATTGCTTTTTTGTCAGCCTTACAGGTTTTTTATATGCAACTGTATTTCTCCCCTCGCTGTGTTTTTTTGCAAAATAGCTATCGTCAAGATTAAACACCGTTTTTAATTCTTGATATAATTTTGGATTGGGATGTTTAAATGAATGTGGATCGCCCCATTTGAAAATAGAACGATATGAATAGGGCTCTGGAGCTTTTTCGGTCCAATCGGGTATAAATTTTTTTGACATACTATATTCTCCTTTTTAGTGGTTCAGTGGTTCAACCTCTAAATTCAATACTATCATAAACATCATTATGTTCAAGAAAAATTTTATTATCACAACAAAAAATACTGCTTGAAATAAATCACCATCAATTGAGTATTACAAACAATATATTTTTAATCATAAAATAGTATCTATAATTTATATTTATGCATGAAGAGATTACAATAACGCAGATTATAATCGCATCAATTACGGCTGCCTGTGCTGTAGCTCTTCCTATCATATTCCATCTTGTAGGATTGGGCTCACTATTTTTACCAATGTTTATACCGCTGGCAATTGGTTCATTTTTCATGACCCCTTTCTATGCATGTTTTACGGGTGCTATCGCCCCCATAACCTCTTCATTATTAACCGGAATGCCGCCACTCTATCCACCCATTGCTCTGCTCATGGTCATCGAATTATTTTTCTTTTGTTTTATAATCTCCGTTATAATTCATCGCGCACCAGAAGTCAATGCCTACATAGTCATGATCATTGCAATCATCGTTGACCGATTTGTTTTATACATGCTGTATGCGCTGGTATTTCCCTATTTTCATATTTCATTTGCGCTATTAGGTGTTTACGACCTGTTAAAAAGTATTCCTGGCATCATACTGCTTTTGATGACTGTACCGCCTGCAGTTATGGGGATAAAAAAATTAATGAAAAATTATAGTTGGCGATAGTTATGGTAAATAATAATTATGACAGCAAGAACATCTATTTTAACAATTTAAGTAAAAGCTGGGATACTACAGCTGGTAATAATGAAGCACGTATCAAAAAATTGACTGAGGTGTTGTCATGGATGCATATAAAGAAAGGCGATACCGTTTTAGATGCTGGCTGTGGCACTGGCATTCTTTTCCCCATTATTGAAGATTATATTGGGAGTACAGGGAGGCTGATTGCCATTGATGCTTCCAGCGGCATGATTGAAGTAGCACAATCAAAGTATAAACACTGTAATAATATTACCTACATTGCAGCTCCACTTGAAACTATTGTCATGCCTTTGCAAAGCGTTAACCTCATTATATGCTTTTCGGTATTTCCCCATATTGAAGATAAATTATTGGCTTTGAAAAAATGTCATGACCTACTGGCCGATGATGGTGCATTATACATATTTCATTTATCCGATACTAAAAGCCTCAATGAATTTCATAGTCATTTACATGCACCGGTAAGTAAAGATTTTATGCCCTATAAGGATGAACTGGAACAATTGCTTCTTGATGCAGGTTTTGTCATGAAACACTATATTGATGAACCAGAACTTAATTTTATCCATGCTGTGTTACAATAATGGCATTCCACTATGTAAAGATAATTGCAGTTATTGTATCCCTGCTGTTTTGTTCGTTGCTTAATGCATTTTCCTTTTTATGGACTGCATCAAGCGCAGTACTTGCTATTATTTTTTTACACTATATCCCCGGGCAGCATCGCACTGCACTCATTATGATAGTGCCATTGGTAATGACAATTGTTATAATGCAGCTTATAACTGGCATTATCCGGGATAGTATTCATTATTATATAATAGCATTAACAGCATACAAGATTGTATGTATCAGCATTATTATCATTGGTGCACGTTTTTTCATAGGGCACAATGGATTGAAAGCTTTTATAAATCTTTTCCCGTCAACATTGAGGCTTTTTTTTCTTATTTTTACACGAACATTGTATACCTTGATGCAGCACAACAGGATGATAGTGTTTCAGCTTCAATCCCGGATAAATGTTAAAAGTAAAGAAAAATATTATATCCCAAAATATTACTCAGTTGCATTTCTTTATAATCAATTTTATGCAATGTCACACTTTCGTAATGGTATTTTATCACGAGCTATCACTTCTTTGCCTGTGATGAAACTTGCTGATACTACCACTATTGCTAACTATATTACTGTTGGTATCATACTGCTTCTTATTATAATAAATGGAATTTTTCAATAGGTATACCTTATTATGAAAAGAATAATGGTACAAAAACTATCGTATAACTATCCTGATGGAACACAGGCACTCAATGACATATCATTTGAGGTGAATGGAAACCAGAGGGTGGCAGTTGTTGGACATAATGGTTCAGGAAAATCTACATTATTATGTATTTTATCCGCTCTATTGCTGCCAACATCGGGGATGGTGAAAATAAATGATAACAACCTGACCCATAAAAATAAAATACTCATTCGAAAATCTACGGGGATTTTATTTTCACAGGTTGAATATCAGTTTATCATGCCGGATATTATCAATGATGTGATGTTAAGTATAAACAATGGTGATGATGAAGAAAAATATTTACAAGCAATGGATATAATAAAACAGGTTAACCTTGCTGATGTTGCCTTTCATCATCCCCTATCACTTTCAAGCGGACAGATGAAGCGTGCAGCATTAGCCTCAGTACTTGCAAAAAATCCTTCAGTGTTACTGCTTGATGAACCGCTTGCAAATTTAGATAAACCTTCATCAGATGCAGTTATTGACATTTTGTTACAATTAACCATGCCAATAGTTTTTGCAACACATTCAAAGTATCTGGTTGACCATGTAGCACAAAGAATTATTGTTCTGGATAAGGGTACCATTGTCATGGATGATACTGCAAAAAACAACAATGTAAAAAAGTATCTACAAACTACACTGGTATAATCATTCCTTCAATTCATTGATATATTTTAACGTATAAAAGGCATATTCTTTATAATACAGTACGGGTGCTAAATGTTTTCCTGGTAAAACAAAAAGGTTCATCCTTGCATTGTTATTTACCGCTTCAGGATAATACTTCAGCCAGAAACGCTCAACATCCTGGGGATTAAGTGATTCTTTGTAATTTAAAAGTTTTTGTGGATTGAACAGTGAATCATTGCTGCCAAATATAACAACTATCGATGATAGAGTAGTTACCGGGAAATTATCTGCGTTTGCTTGTAGTGTTACATCGGTGATATCTTTTACTGCTCGTAATGACTTACATACCGTAAAATTACCATGCAGGCACGAACCACATGAACGACAACTATCGCCCGCTATCCCTTTTGTAATACCCCAGCTTGCCGCAAATACATCGTTTGCATGCCCTTTAAACATTTCGGTTGATATACGCAGGCTTTCCCATGAAAATGCTGATAATACACAGCAATTGGCGGCACAGCTATTATCAGGCCAGTCATTGAAACCAGCCGGACATATCTGTACAAGATTTTTGACACAGCTATATCTGTTTGCCACACGCCGGGCTAACAATGCACCATGCGACCACCCAACCACCGTAAGCGTTGCAGGTATGCCACTTTGCGATATCGATACCGTTTTGCCATTTATTGTTATAGCTTCTGGCATCTGCTCAGCATCAATGACATTAATACCCTGCAAGGTTAAAGCATACTGCATCATTGCCATAACAATAATCTCTTTACCTGCATCACCGCAGTATTGAGGGTCTTTACCGTAGGGCGTATCACATACCACAACAATCACAACACCTGATTTTGAGGTTAATGCCATCTGCGATGTAAATTTATATGCATCATCTGCTCGCTGGGCATGCCCCTGCAAAAACAAAATAACTGACCCATGTAATGCCTTGTTTTCTACATTAGAACTTTTTTCTTCATTGCTACGAGCATCTATGAAACAATAAAAGCCCTTGATTGTCTCACCATTAAATTCAATGGTAACGGTATGCACAACTGGCTTTTTATCCACCTGACGCTGTGCAAATGCATAAGCGGGAAAAATAAATACAATAAACAAAACAATTAATTTTTTCATACACTGTCACTCTGGAATAAAATGAGTAAAATAAAACATGATCAATATTTGCAATCTTAAATCTACACCATAGTTTCAATAATTTGTAGTATATTTTCCGCAACTTCTTTTTTTGTCATTTTATGCAGATGCATTGTTTCTTCATTTGCAAGCATAATGGTTACTTCATTATAGTCGCTCCCAAACCCTGAATCGGTACTGCTTACATCATTGATACATATCATGGCTAATTCTTTTTCAACAAGTTTTGTTTTGCCATATTGCATAATATTGGTTGTTTCTGCTGCAAACCCTATCAGTGTTACATCACGCAACTGTTTATTTTCCTTTCGCAAGGTAGCGATAGTTTTTAAAATATCGGGATTACGCTTTAATGCAATGGTTAAGGTATCATTATTTTTTTTTATTTTCACAGGCGATTTATGAACAGGAGCATAATCTGCCGGTGCAGCAGCCATAATTAGAATAGTATTGGGCGATAGTTCCTGTTGAATAGCTTCAAGCATATCAACGGTAGTTTCCACGCCAATACATTGATAGGGTTTATTAGCTATGATAGAATGTTCAACCGGGCCATGGATGAAAACTGTATTGATACACCTATTGTACGCAGCATCTGCGATAGCAACCCCCATCTTTCCGCTTGATGCGTTGGAGATATAGCGAACAGGGTCAATCCACTCGCGCGTTGGCCCGCCGGAAACAATTATTTTTTTATTTTCTAATCGCATTGATTGCAATGTTATAAATGGATTCAATAGATGCTAATCTACCCTGCCCTTCATCACCGCAGGCAACCAATCCTGTTTCCGGTTCAACAATGATAGCGCCCCATTTTTTAAGCTTTGTAATATTTTCCTGTACTGCTTTATGGTTCCACATGTTGGGATTCATGGCAGGAGCTATCACCACCGGGCAATTGACTGACAAAAATGTTGTGCTAAGAAGATCATCCGCAATGCCATTGGCAAATTTACCAATTATATTGGCAGTAGCAGGTGCAACCAATAATAACTGCGCATTGTCTTTTAATTCAATATGTCCCATTTCACGCCACTCAAGTGCAAAGCTGGTAGTATACACTGGATTCCCGGTTAATGTTTGCAGTGTCAGTGGTGTTACAAGATGCGTGGCATTGTGTGTTAAAACGCAAAAGACATCATAAGCATCTTTGGTAAGCATACGTGCTAAATCACATGCTTTATATGCAGCAATAGAAGAAGATATGCCCAATATAATTTTGGATTTCATAACCGTTTAAAATACCCCTCTAATTCTGATTTTGACAGCTTATACACAAATGGCCTGCCATGAGGACATCGGTAGTCACTGCATGTAAAAACATAATCTGTAATGGCAATAATGTCTGCATCGGTTATACTATCATGTGCTCTTTTTGCCGCATGACAAGCAATTTTTTCAATTATAGTCATTTTTATATTATCAATATGATTTTTATTTTCATATAAACTATCAACAACGTCTTTTATCAATCCTTCGATATCACTGGTTGTACAAAAATCAGGAATAGCATTGACAACAACTGAATTATCGTCAAATTGTTCCAGCAACAAACCATAGTCAAGCAAAACATCACGGTAACTATTGACAAGCATAACCATGTCGGGTGAAAACTCAATAACAACCGGTATCAATAATTGCTGAACAGCAACTGTCGTATTTACCTGTAAAAGATAATCGTATAGTTTACGTTCATGCGCAGCATGAAAATCAATAAAATAGAGCTCATCATGCTTTTGTATTACAATAAATTCACCAAAAATAACCCCCAGTACAGCATAGTCTTTCATCTGCATTTGAGTATAAACATTACGTATCTCTTTCAAAAAAGCATTTTTATTACCTGATTCCGTATACTGTAATGGCGGCGTTACTTCGGATACCATTTCATTATCGTTAGTATCAGTAGCTTCATGGTGATTAGTTGCTATAGCATACCGCCTTTCATAGTCACCAATTGCAATGGTATGGATACCGCCGCTGATAATCTTATTGGCAAAGTTATACAGCATGGAATGAATATAATTGTTGTCAAAAAATCGTATCTCTCGTTTTGCAGGATGCACATTAACATCAATTAAATCAGGTTTAACATCCATACATATAAAAGCAACCGGATACTGTCCCTTTTGCAATATTGTCTGGTAAACCTGTTGTAAAATAAAACTGAAGTATGGAAACTGCACCGGCCGTTTATTGACATACAAAAACTGTAATGACCTGTTAGAACGGTAGTACTCAGGTTTAGAAATGTATCCTGTTATAGTACATTCTAAATCCTGTAATGAACCATCAATTAAATTTGAGGCAATTTCATTACCATATATTTGCTGAATTCGTTGTATGCTATCGGCAGGTTCAAATACAAACGACATTTTTTTATCAATGACAATCTTGAATTTTATTTCAGGATGAGCAACCGCAATACAAAAGATGGTATCTTTGATGCGGTTTAGTTCGCCTTTGATGCTTTTCAAAAATTTTTTCCTGGCCGGTGTATTATAAAAAAGGTTTTCCACTATAACTGTTGTCCCGGTAGCACCAGCCCAATCAAACATTTGTGTGGTGTTATCCGTTACTACAAGCTTTCCACCCATTGGTTCATCATGTGTGCGCGACAAAATTGTCAACTGCGATACTTCAGCAATGCTGGCAAGTGCTTCACCTCTGAATCCCATCGTATGTATGGCAAAAATATCATTGATGTCCCTTATCTTACTGGTAGCATGCTCTTCAACAGCCAGCGGCAGATCGTCCTTAACAATGCCCACGCCATTATCTGAAATTGCTATTCTTTTTAATCCACTTTCCTCAATTTCAATTTCAATATATGAGGCTTGGGCGTCTATAGCATTTTCCAGCAATTCCTTAACCACTGAATACGGTGCGTCAATTACCTCGCCGGCAGCAATTTTTCTTTTAACAGAATCTGGTAATATGCAAATTCTATTTTTTATTTTTGGCGATAGCTCCATACATTGAGCCTACAGCGTCGTAATAGCTTCTATAAACATGGGTAATGTTTCTCCCACTCTGCCCTGAATAAAGATATCAGTAATGGTTGGTGTGATGACTGTTTTTTCTACATTGAATTCAATGATATATGCGCCATTAGCTTTGGCTATATGCGGGATACTGCTTGCAGGATAAACCACCGCAGAGGTTCCAATGACAAGAACAACCTTTGCATCACTGGCTAAATTTTGTGATTCCATCAACGCCATCTGGGGAATCATCTCGCCAAAAAAAACGATGCTTGGTTTTAAAATTTCACCACAATTTTTACAATGAGGCGGTTCATCATCAAGAACAAATTCTTCGCCAGGATACTCAGCACCACAATAAATACATTGTAAACGTTCAGAATTTCCATGGAACTCAACAACTTTTATATTCCCAGCTCTCTGGTGAAGGTTATCAATATTTTGGGTTATAACAGCTTTTAATAATCCCATTTTTTCCAACTGTGCAAGTGCAATGTGAGCAGGGTTGGGCTGTGCATTTTTTGTTAAATTTCGCATCTCAAATATCATCTTCCATATCTTGCGAGGATTATGCCTGAATCCATCGATGTGGGCATATTCTTCGGGATTATAGCGGGTCCATAATCCACCTGCACTCCTGAAATCCGGTATGCCACTTTCAACAGAAATTCCGGCACCGGTTAACGCAATGGTTGATATAGATTCTTTTACAATTTTTGCCGCTGTTAAAATTAAATCATTCATAATAATGGTATTACCTTATAATAATTATAGTCCTCAATGTATAATCATGATAATAAAGAAAATACACTCATAGTATATTGGCAAGTAATTTTTTCAATTTTGTATATAATAAGCATCTTTATATTGTATAATTTTGTAGATTGTTCACTAAATGACTATTTTGATGAAGCTATAAAAAAATATCCCAATAGGATTGCCTACATATCGC
>DAOLVF010000067.1:0-11915 GCA_035420565.1 Spirochaetota bacterium
CGGGTAAATGTATGTATGCATTAATACAGGATATACCTGCTGATGCCATTGGCGGATTAACATTGGGAGCCGACCCTATTTCGTTGTCAACTGCAATGGAAGCATACTTGCAGGGCAGGATACTTTACCCGTTGATAGTGCGCAAAGAACCAAAAAAGCACGGTACACAGAAATGGATTGAAGGGGATATCACCAGGGTAAAAAATGTCATAGCTATTGATGATGTCATTACTACCGGCGGATCAACTATCACCGCAATAGAAAGGCTTACTGAATCGGGCTTACAGGTGGTTGCTGCAGCGGTCATTATAGACAGGGAGGAAGGCGGCAGAGAAGCTATTGAGGAAAAAGGTATTACCGTATATTCTCTCTTTACCCGCAGTGATTTTGATAAAAAAAGGTTATCACACTAAGCAATATACACTATGGCCATGGCGATTGTTTCATCGCCATAGCCATAGAATTATCATCATCTAAAAATAATACATCAACCCAACGTTAAATTTTACTATCGTTGTATCCCTGTCGGCTATATCATGCCATAGATAGCGCAGTTCAACCAGTAATGTCCATGGACCGGTCAAATTAAATTCAACACCGGCAAAGCCTTCTATACCGGCATCAGAATCCTCATCTATGGTAGAATTACTGTCAAAATCATAGTAATTTAAAGCAGGTCCAAATCCTAAATATGGCGAAATTTGCTTTTTGCCCATGAAGAACCAGTACCAATCAATATGAATGCCATAAACATCAACATCGCCATCACCTTCATCTGGTTCAAGTGATAGATAATCAAGCCCTGGCCTGAACTGCAATGTGTCGAATAAAAATTTACCTAAATCAAAATATACACCAATATTCCATGTGTCATCAAACCAGTCAGAGTAATCATCATACATCTTTGAATAGCCACCTTTGACACCAATACCCGCAGCAAAAACCGTTGAAGCAGTAAATACTATGAGTACCACTAATAAAAACCTTTTCATACAAACCTCCTTAGAGAATTATAATGATATAAAACCAATAATGTGAAGATTCTTTATTTAAATCAAGTAAAATATTTTATAGTCAATGGTTTTGCTTTCTATAATAAAAAAACGTTCATTGTCCGTCGCGGCTATTGAACGCTATTATGTTATTCGTTGCTAAGCTTATGTGCAATAATGTGTTTAGCTTTGACATACAATGCTTCCGGGGAGATTGCTATAGCTTTATCCACGTATTGTAGTGCAGCTATGTAATTGCCACTTTTATAAGCGTATTTTGCCATTAAATAATTCAATCTATGAAATTTTGTATCAATTTTTGATGCCTTCTTTAATATATGGAAAGCATCCTGGTATTGATGCTTTTTTGCATAAAGGTTTGCCAGATCAATGTATGCACCAATAAAATGTGGATTTAATTCTATTGACCGTTTTATAAGCTCAATAGCTTTTTCAAAAAAACCCTGCGCAGCCCATTGCATGGCCATTTCATACAGGTCTTCGGATTCTATGTCATCATAGTGTTTTGGCATATTTGTGCGATAGTTATTGTATAAATAAAATTTCAACCGGTGATGTTATATCAACGGTAAAAATATAAAAATCATTGGTAAATGCTGAAATTCTGAGGCGATAGTTACCCTTATTGAGTCTTTTCAATGGATCAGTTTTATCGTTGCAAATTGATATCTTACTCTGGAAACGCCAGTTGATATCAAAATTTTTTGCAATTTCAGCATAGATGGGCTTAGCAGGTTTTTTTGCATATTTAGAAACATCAACCAATGATTCCACGATATAAGCACAGCGCACCTTCCTGCCGTTTCTATCCTGTGTGGAAACCGATAGCTCCACACATTGAGCATTTTCGGATAAGGCAAACAACAACTCATAGGTTGCAGTATTGTCAATGAGTTCTTTGCTTTTCGTAAGTTTTACCGTGTCAGATGAGAAGGTAAATGTTTTCATTTTATCATGCTGTGATGACGGTACGGATAAACAGGATACAAATACTGGTACATGTATCAACAAACAACAGTATAACATTTTACTACGTTTCATTGTTCATCCTGGAATAAAAAGTAAAATGATTATTAATAAACCCATGAGTATAATAATGAATTGGATTAAACATATGTTCAAGCTATTTTTTAATTTAGTAAACTAATATTCGAGAGGGAAAACTTTTACCATCAATAAAATTATGGCGACAATGTCATTCCGTTCCCGTTCCGGAATCTCTTTACCACACTGTCATTCCGGGCTTGACCCGGAATCTCAATATATACTATTAGATAGATCCTGAATCGGGGTTCAGGATGACGTTCTACGGTTCAGGATGACATGATACCACATTTTCATTCTTATGGATAGAAGCGTTTTACCTGTACATGAAATAAAAAATTTAGCGCGGAACACACAACGCAATAACATCTTCGGTAGTGATAATTTTTTCTATTTTTCTATCTTTTATATTATAGATAAATAAACCATTGTAACTTTCAGTATTACCATAGGATGCAATAATAAGATGAGTGCTATCAAGTGTATCAATAGTAAATGTCCCGGTTGTGCCAAAATTATATAAGGATGGATAATTGCCATCCGAAATAATTTGTTTTAAATACACATTTCCCGATTCAGATACTATAGCAAAGACTTTATCGTCATCAGTTACGGTTACGTCAGTTAATATATCACCAACAGCAATGGAAGGATTAAGAACGTTATAAGTCCCGGAGTAAATTTTAAAAATTGAATTTGTTGGATTATATCTCCAGATATAAAAAATGTTGTTATTTGCATAACCCCCAAAAGGATTTACAAGTGTAAAACCTATATCAACTGTTAAAAACGGCGTACTTGGATTATCGAGAGTATAAAAAAGTAGATTTGTTCCGCTGGGTTCAACAATATATATTTGTGAATTGTTAGCCTGAAACATCCCTAATGAATTGCTTGATGCTGTGGCAAATACATTCCAGCTCATAGTATCTTCATCAAATTGATTAATTTGTTGGTTGATTTCATTAAAATATAAAAAGAAATCATGATAACCTAAAACAGTATTATATAATGGATAGGCACCTGAAGTAATCCAATTTTTTAAATCAGGAGTTGATAGTGCAAGCATGGTTGTATTGTTGTAAACCATAATATCCTTTTCTTTGTTTACTGCAATACCTCCCATGGGGTTTGGTAAAACAGTAGAGCTGGTAAATTTTTTATCAAAATATATATTTGCTATGATGAGCTTATATACCGAGCCATTATAAGCAATAGCATATGCTGTACGCGAGTCACTATCGGCTATTTCGTGAAGATTAACCCTATCGCATGCTATGACAAGCATCACAGCGCACATAACAATGGCAATATGGATCATAATGTTATTACAATTTTTCATCTTCATTTTCGCCGTAATTTTATTAATGGTAATTATTACTATACTACTTCTCGTTTACAATGGAACTTCCTAAAAAAATAATTATTCATCACTGTTAGATCCTGAATCGGGGTTCAGGATGACGTCCTACGGTTCAGGATGGTTTTCTACGGTTCAGAACAACGGTAACAATCCATTTCCATCTCTTATTGAGCGGCTACAGCGCAGCCATCAGCAACTCCTTGATGATAATACATAACATATAGGTCAATACTATTTTTATAGTTTCTGCCGTTATGTGTGCCAATTAAACATAAGGATTGTTGTTTGATGGTGCTCATCATCCTGTTACTGCGATGATAATACTATTACTTTATTATTGCAACAATTATTTTCCTCAACATAGCCAGGTCTGGGTAAATCTTTTTTTAAAAAATGTTGTTGCGCAATTATTGGTATGTTGCATGTAATTGCTTTTTATAGTGCGGCATAAGGATAACCCTGATAATTCAATTCCGGATATTTTTTTGTGGCATACGTATTGGAGATATGTTTGTTTATATTGATAATAATTGATAATTACGAAAACCCTGATTTTTAACGATGACCATGAGAAAATTGGAAAAAGTTTTCAATGGCAATGATTAATGCTGTTTTATGACACTATAGTGGTAAAAACAGTTTTTCCTGATTTTTTACCATGTTAACCAGAGTTTTTTTAAAGATTCCCGTAGATAATCGTAAAGAAATTACTGCACTATAATCATGCATAATGCTATAACCATTGTAAGGTGGTATCAATGTATTTAGACTCACTGGAAATATTTGGATTTAAATCATTTGCCGATAAAATAAAGATACATTTCGAAAAAGGCATAACCGCAATCGTTGGTCCAAACGGTTGTGGTAAATCAAATATTGTTGATGCAACCAAATGGGTGCTGGGCGAAAAACAGGCAAAGAATATCCGCGGCGATAAAATGGAAGATATTATCTTTGCCGGTACCGATCAGCGCAAACCGTTGTCACTGGCTGAGGTTTCACTGGTTATTAACAACACAAACAGGATATTACATATTGATTCTGACACAGTAACTGTCACCCGCAGGGTTTTCCGCGATGGTGAATCCGAATATATGATAAATAAATCACCTGTCAGGCTTAAAGATATTGAAAAGCTTTTTCTTGATACCGGACTTGGTAAAGCTTCATATTCTGTTATGGAGCAGGGCAAAATAGATTTAATTCTTTCAACAAAAGCTGAAGACCGTCGCTATATTTTTGAAGAGGCTGCGGGCATTTCGCGATTTAAGGTTCAGAAAAAAGAGTCGTTAAAAAAGCTTGAGGACACTACGGTTAATTTAGCACGGTTAAACGATATTATTAAAGAAGTTGAACGCGAAAAAGATTTAAAATCAAAACAGGCTGAAAAAACAAAAATCTATTTTGGCTTGCGCGAGAAATATAAAAGGAATGATATTTCCCTGCAATTATTGCGATACAGGGATTTTCAAAAAAAATTGCAGAAGGTAACCGAAGACAGGGAAAAACTTTTTGCCGAACGCGAAGAGCTTTCAAAGAAGGTTACCCTTATATCATCAGAAAATGAAAATGATGAAAAAAGAAAAAATGATATTCAGTTGCAGCTCTTTGAATGGGATAAAAAGCTGCATACCTATACTATAAAACTTGAAGATATAGATGGGAAAACTTCACGGAATAAACAGCTTATTCAACAGCAGGAACAGCAAATTACTGCTACCAGACAGCGCATCAATGAAATTGATGAAACTGTAAAAAAATTGACTGAAGAAAAAGAAAAGAATATACAGCAAAGCCAGATAATCGTTAACAATATTGCCAGCGATAAACAGCAGCTTGAAAACCTTTATACTCACCGGAAAAAGAAAATTCAGAATATACATTCATTTAGAGATGCTATCGAACAAAAAAAACATGCCATTAAGGATTTTGAGATAACCGTAAAAAAATTGAGGGAGTCATTGGAGATAGTTATTAAACAACTGGTTGATGCTATTGAAAAACGTAAATCCGAATTAGAATCATCTGAAAGCCAGCGTGAGCAGGTGAGGGAGCAAATTCACAGCGAGCTTGCCGAAGCAGAAACATGTTTGCAGAATGCATTGCATAATTTATCTTTGAATCTGGTTGACGAAGCCATACAGCAGTTAAAAAAAATTAAATTTGATGTATTGAAGCAGGATATACAGCTTTTTGAAAATTATGAAGACGGATTTAGAAGCATACTGTTTGATAAGACAGGTATACACGCCGAAAAAGAAAGGCTTGATAAAGCAATCCTTAAAACTACTGAGGATATAGAAACGTTACGGAATGATATCAATCAATTGGAATTAAGCATACACAGTGAGCAGGAAGAGCTTGACGAAGTTAATAATATGATTACCCGTGTTGAGAAGGATTTATCCAGGAATGAAAATGAAAAAGCATGGATTGATAAACACATTCAGACTATTGAAAGGCAGATAGCCGATGATGTAAAGCAAAAGGTACACCTGGAAAATGAAATTAAAAAGTTGCAACACTATATCAGCGAACTGGTGAAAGAGATAGAGCAATGGCAGAATAGCATGGTTGAATTTAATGAAAAGAGCAATGATTTGAAACAGCAGATTCATGATCTGATTGTAAAACGTGATGAAATAGAAAAAAAAATTATTGGACGTAAGCAATCATCAAAAAAAGACATGGAACAACTGCAACGGCTTGCCGACAGGATAAGCTCTCTGGATAAAAATATTGTTGAATTGCAGTTTAGATTAAATTCAATTGAAGAATATTTATGGACTGAATATGAAACACGCCTAACTGATACCAGCATAAAGCTTGATGAATCATTGTATGAAAGCATTAATAGCGAACTGCAAAATATAAAACAGCAAATCCAGGAGCTTGGACCTATTAACAACTTAGCAATAGAAGAATATAAGGACTTAAAAAAACGATTTGAATATTATATTGAACAAAAAAAAGATATAGAGAAAGCCCGTGAAGATATTCTGTCAGTTATTGCTGACATCAATAAACAATCCGTAGATCTGTTTTTACAGACTTTTAAAGAAATTCAAAAAAATTTTCAGGAGATATTTAAGCAGCTTTTTAATGGTGGCGAAGCAATTATTGAGTTAACCGATCCTGAAAATGTTCTTGAAAGTGGTATTGAGATTATAGTGCGTCC
The DNA here is from genome assembly GCA_035420565.1 of Spirochaetota bacterium. GTDB lineage: Bacteria > Spirochaetota > UBA4802 > UBA4802 > UB4802 > UBA4802. The sequence continues at coordinate 6,599 of DAOLVF010000067.1, forward strand.
ACCCGGGAAAAAGAATAAAAATATAAATATGCTATCAGGCGGCGAACGCTCCATGATAGCGATTGCGCTTTTGTTTGCAACATATATGGTAAAAGCTTCGCCCTTTTGCTTCCTGGATGAGATTGACGCTGCACTTGATGAAGAGAATATAGGCCGTTTTATACGGCTTGTTCAGAAATTTTCAAAATCCACTCAGTTTGTTATTGTTACTCATAACAAAAAAACAATGAGTGTATGCGATTCTATTTTTGGTGTAACAATGGAAGAGCCCGGAGTTTCAAAGGTGCTTTCGGTTAAATTAGAAACTGCGTATGTCATGTCAAAATAAGAGGTAATTTTTTGGAGCTTAAACGCCAGTTAGGACTCTTTACCGGTATAATGGTTATCATTGCCGATATGATTGGCACCGGGATTTTTATGACAACAGGCAATATATTGGGCATGACCAACAACGCTCTGATTGTTATACTATTGTGGGTGTTAGGTGGTGTTGTTGCTCTGTGTGGCGCATTAAGCTACAGTGAATTAGCTGTACTATGGCCTGATGTTGGCGGTGAATATATTTATTTAAAGAAAATATTTGGCAACCTCCCTGCATTTTTAACGGGGTGGGTATCACTCATTGTTGGATTTACTGCACCGGTTGCAACCAGCTCCATGCTTTTAGTGCAGTATCTCAATAAATTTTTTATAAACATTCATGCTACTGGTATAACCACTATTACCGATGATATCTTCTGGCAAAAAAATATTGCTGCGCTTATCATCATAACATTTGGCTGTATTCATATAATGGGGGTAAAACGGGGAAGCGCCATACAGAATATCCTTACTGTCATAAAAATTGCTATCGTTGCGGCATTTATTATTGCAGGGTTTTATGTGCTCGATAGTTCCGCTATTCACAGGCTCTATGCGCACTATGGCACCGTGGAAGCAGGTTCAATCCCATTGATAGGACTATCGCTTTTAATGGTGATGTTTGCCTACACAGGATGGAATGGTGCTACCTATATTGCAGGTGAGATAGTAGCTCCTGAAAAAAATTTGCCGCGGATAATGTTCTGGGGAGTAACTATCACCACAGTTTTGTATATCCTTTTAAATATTGTTTTTCTTATGTCAACCGATGGCATTAATATCATGAATCATGATGAGATAGGTGCTATTGCAGCCAATGCATTATTTGGTCCTGTTGCAAGCAATTTTTTTAGTATAACTATCGCCATTATACTTTTATCGTCAGTATCTGCACAGATGATGCTAGGGCCACGTGTGTATTATGCTATGGCTAACAATAACATGATCTTTTCATTGTTGTCAAAAATCAGCAACCGTTTTGGTACTCCGCTCTATGCTATTGTTTTACAGATGATTCTGGCGGTTATCTATGTATATTCAGGAACGGCTATGTCGCTGGTTATCTACATGGGTTTTGCGCTCAATGTATTCCCTGTGTTAACCGTCATAGGGCTCATGGTTATTCGGAAAAAACATCCCGAGCTCAAAAGCTCGTACAGAACACCGCTATACCCCCTTGTTCCCCTTGTATATGTTGTATTGACCATCATCATGATGATTGCAGCGCTCTGCTGCTGGACCATTACCTCAGCTTTTGCTATTGGTGTACTACTACTGGGCATTCCCGTTTATTATATATGGCAGCGTTATACTACAGGGAAATCTTCATGATAAGTATAGCTAACATCTTTATGATGATAGCCGTCTCCACAAGCTTTGTAGTTTTGTTTGCTTTTTGTATAGATTATACCATGATCTTTTTATTGAATATATTCTTGATAGTGAGGTAACTATGATTGCCAGACAATACCTTATTACACCTGCTGCTGGAAAAAGGATGATTGCACAATCAATGCTGTATATTCCAGAGATTATAGAAGCCCTGCGCAGCAAAACTATTGTTATCGTAGCCGGTACAACCAATGGATATATTGCTGAAGAGATGCTGCGCCATGTCAATCAGTCAGAAGGATTTTCAATGCAACATTTTTTTAGAGGAATAACATTGCCGTCATGGTATAAGCGCACTGAATCAGGGCGATTGCCCGATGAATCGACATTTAAAGGTGATGTCGTCATTAAAGGTGGTATATATGAAAAAAATAAAACAATATTTGATGTTATGGGTGACCTGCAAAAAGGTGACATAATCATCAAAGGAGCAAATGCAGTCAATATAGAGCTGCAGCAGGCTGCAGTGTTAATAGGGCATCCCCAGGCTGGTACTACCGGTGCAATTATGCAGGTTGTCATAGGGAAAAGAGTACAGCTTTATATTCCGGTAGGATTGGAAAAGCGACTGCATGATAATATAAACGAGTTGTCTCAAATGATTAATGCCACTACAACCGAGGGTGTACGGTATTTTCCTGTTACAGGGAATATTATCACAGAGCTTGATGCCATACATCTGGTTATTGGCGCACAGGCTAAACTTTTTGCAGCAGGTGGAGTAGGCGGTGCCGAGGGCAGTTACTGGGTTTTGGTTCGTGGAAGCAAAGAACAGATACAGAAGATGGATGAATGGTATGCTACTGTAAAAAATGAGCCAAATTTTGTAATATAATAGTTGATGATGTATACAATTTTTCTATATCCATTTTTTGAATATAAACAGGCTTATTGAAAGCAGTAGTAAGATGCCAATGGAGTACATCCCAAAAATAGGGAGTACAATAAACGGTGCAGCTAAAGCTCCGCACATTGCACCAAGGTGATCACTGGCATCCAGTGTAGAAGCCAGCAATCGTTTTGTATATGTTTCCTGCGTATTTTTTAACAGTAATGGTAGCAAAGAGCCTGTGATTGCTGCTATGAAAAAAATAGCACAATACAGCAACCATACATGCTTCATGATGATGAAAAGAGCAAGCATTGCCAAACTACCGATGAGTATCACTATCCGCATTGCATATAGTGGCTTTGCAGCAAATGTTGTTGTACAACCAGAAGCCAAACCAAGCATAAAGAGCGCATTACAAAATGCTATCCTGTAATAAAGAATTCCGTATACATTCTGGTAAGCCATAAGTGCAATAACCATAGCCGACATACTGATAAAACCTGCAATAAATACCACCAGCCCTTTTACTGCGTGCTCTTTACCCCGTCGTAAAAAATAGACAGTAGCAGCAACCACAATACAAATCATTATGATTGCCATAACTGCTGGTTGCATTATGAAATTGCCTGTATATGAATCAGTTTGCTTAAGCGTGTTAGCTAAATATTCAAAATATGCTTGCGGCATAATATCGGTATTTAACATTGCAGAGTGTTTGATTGCAGTGTTAAGATAGGCAAGGTGAGTTGACTGAAAAAACATATCCAGTTCTTTTGGATTAAAATGAGGGATTAGTGCTGCAACGGATTTTCCGGTATCAGATTTTAAAAAATTGGCAAGGTAATTCTGGCGATAGTTATTGAAATCAATGGTATTGCCGGTATTAAACCCAATTAAATAGATGGTTTCGCCGGCTGAAACTATGGATGTTGGGAACATTTTTGTAAAGCTGTTCAAAACTGATGAGATATAGCGTTGCAACGAAGGATTCATAATATTGGCAAACCCCTCTATCTGCATGATGAATACACCATTCTGGTTAAGATGCATTCTGCAAAATTGAAAAAATTCTAATGTATATAATCTGTTGTGAAGTATGCTATCGGGAGGTGGAGGGATAATGACAATTCCATCCCATCTTCTTGGTGTTTTTGACAGCAAGCCACGTGTGTCACTGAATATAACATTAAGTTTGTTAAAATCAAAGTTTGGATATAGTTGTTTGCCAAGTGTATGGAAGGTGTTCCATAATGATCTGTCAACGGTACAATAATCAATCGATGCCTGTAATTTTGTAGCAACATAGGGAAGATACAATGTATCGCCGGCAATAAGTATATTTTTGCCCAAAATATCATGTATTGAAGCAAACAGTGCATGCAATAATGGCCTTACCTCATAATCATCAGGAAGCTGTGTATAGAAAATATTGTTGCCATAGAGTGAGTACGTATCATAATTTTTTGCAACATACATCATCTGATATGGTGTTCTTTTATAGAGCAGCAATGAACCCGGGTGATTTATTGCAAATGATTTTTGAATCAGGGCTTGCTCTGCTTTATTTGTTTGAGTTGTTAAAAACAAAAGAATAATACAAACCAGTGTTATTGTGACATAGTGTTTTTTTTGATTATATATAAGTAGTGACAGTATGGTGGCGCAGAGCAGCAGTACTATAGCTGTCCCAATGGGATTTAAAACAAACAGTATAAAAAATGTAAATACAATGCCACCAGCAAATGCACCTGATGATTCCAGCAAAAAGACAATGCTTCCCGGATGTTTTATCAATAACTCGTCTGCATACTGAATCAATACAGGAAAAACATAGCCAATGACAAAACATTGCGGGAAAAGGCATAGCAAAGCAATCATGATCTCAGCATCAAGCTGGTAAAAGGCACCGTATGAGCTGTATACAATCGGTATGCTATATAGTACAATTAATGAAACTAAAAACAAAAAAGGATGAACAATAATCATTGCTATGATGAATTTTGGATGAACAATCTGTTTTGTTTTACTAAATACTGCACCGGTGAATATTCCGCCAAGCCATATTGCCATGATAATCCCAACCGACAGCTCGTTGCCCCGGAATATCGTCAAAAGTTCCCGTATCATGATTGCCTGCGCTATGCTTGAAGAAAAGCCTATAAAGAATGCTGCCAGAATTACAAATAGCACCTTTTTTTTCATGATGTCCATATTCCCGGTATTCTGGTATTGCAATGCGGACAGTGTCCTGATTTGAGCTTATTGGAGGTAGTGTAAAATCCGCTGCGTTCTATAACAAGTTTTCCACATGCATGGCAGTAGGTGTTGTTAGCAGGGTGTCCGGGCACATTGCCAATATATACATATTTAAGTCCTTCGGAAACTGCAATTTCTTTGCAGCGCTCAAGTGTTGAAACAGGTGTTGGTGGGATATTTTTTAATTGGTAAATGGGATAAAAGCGTGTAAAGTGTAATGGTGTTGTATCGCCAACATGGGATTTTATAAAACGTGCCATAGCCTTAATGTCATTGGGATTATCATTGAGCGTTGGGATTACTAAATTAACAAGTTCAATCCACACATTTTTCTTTTTTGCCAGTATAATGTTGTTTAAAACCGGCTGTAAATTTCCGCCGCAAATTTCCAGGTAAAATTTTTGTGAATATGCCTTAAAATCAATCTTTATAGCATCAAGCATTGGATACAATAGTACACTGGCATTTTTGTTGCAA
>DAOLVF010000068.1:0-11692 GCA_035420565.1 Spirochaetota bacterium
CTTCTCGCTATGCACATGTCTTTAACTCCCTTGAAAAGGCTAACGCTGATTTGCTAATCTTAGATAAAATGAAAGATGACTTCCTTGCTACCACAAGCCATGAGCTTAAAACACCCCTTCACGGTATAATAGGATTGTCTCAGACTTTGATAGATGGTTCTCCGGATTTGGTAACTCCTGCTCAAAAGGAGAATCTTGAGCTTATTTGCAGCGAAGCGAAGCACCTTAATGACATGGTAAGTGAGATCCTCGATTTTAGCAAGATTAGTGCCGGGAAAGCAAATCTCTTTTTAGAATACACAAAAGCAGAGGAAGTAGGCTCAACTGTGGTGTCGCTTCTTTCTTCAGAGGCAGAGAAGAAAGGAATAACGCTGAAATTGGAGTGTCGTGATGTCCCGGTAATCATGGCTGATAAAGTCCGTTTGCGCCAGGTTCTCATCAATCTGGTTGGTAATGCCATAAAGTTTTCAGATGGTGGAACTGTAATTGTAAAAATAGAGCCTAAGGAAGGGGGTGGGGTGCGTATTTTGGTTTGCGACGAAGGGAGAGGAATAGATGCAAAGGACCTTGACCGAATATGGAACCCCTTTGTGCAGGCAGAGGACTCTGACACTCGCATTGCTGGTGGTACAGGACTTGGCCTTGCAATTTCAAAAAACCTGGTAGAACTCCATGGAGGAAGCATACGGGTTGAAAGTGAATTAGGGAAAGGGAGCAGATTTATAGTTGACCTTCCCGAAAGCCCGGGAGCGCGGGGGATAAGTAGAAGGCGGGTAGAAAAGGCACACGACATTACTGCTATAAAACAGGATGTTCGTTTAATATCTCACGAAAAGGAAACCAATACTCTTGCACAATTGCAATCCTTCACTACCGCTCGCATCCTTGCCGTTGACGATGATGAGGTTAATCTGCGGGTAATGAAGGGCTACTGCGATGTAGCTGACTATGAGTTTATTACCGCTACCAATGGACCTGAAGCGCTGGAAATTCTGGCAACGCAGGATGTTGATATTGTGCTGTTAGATCTCATGCTTCCGGGGATAAGTGGTTATGAGGTGTGTAAAAAAATGAGGGAAGATGAAAAAACCAGGAGAATCCCCGTCATTATGGTAACAGCAAAAGATACCACGACAGACCTGGTGCGTGGTTTTATAACTGGCGCCAATGACTATATCACAAAACCCTTTAACCGGGAGGAACTTCTTGTCAGGATAGAAAATCAGCTTGCTATAAAGCAAATGCTGGAGGCAGAGCGCTCCATGGGAAGAGAACTGCGTACTGAAAGTGAAGGACATGAAAACCTTTACCAGCGAAGCGTTGACATGAAGCAGATGACCTTACAAATGCTTGCATGGGAGCGTCTTATACAGGATGACATGGAGATTGCTCGAGCTTTTCAGGACCGGCTCATGTCGTATCACCGTAATGTTACTGGAGTAGAAACGTACGTGTACTACAGACCGCTTATGAAACTTGGAGGCGATATCTACGATATTATTGAGGTGAGGCCTGGTGTTCTCAGGGTTTTCCTTGCAGATGCCACCGGGCATGGCATTACAGCCTCCCTTAACACAGTAAAGATACTTTCAGAATATTCGTCTGTGAAGCAAGTGATGCAAACACCAGAGGAAATTTTAAACTTTCTCAATCATCGTTTTATAGAATTGTATCGGGATTACAAAATTATTTTCACATGCATTATTGCTGATATTGATATCGTACATGGCAAGCTTTCTCTTGCCTCGGCGGGGCACCCTCAATCCTACCTGCTATCAGGGAATGAAGTGACACCGCTAAAACCTCGGGGTCCTATAATTTGCTTATCTTCAATTTTTGAATACCGTCAGGTAATTATGCCTGTTAATAACCGTGATCTACTCATTTTTTATACTGATGGACTCCTTGAATTAATAGACTCACAGTATCGTGGTGCGGCAGATTCAGGCTTTGATGCAGTGAAGGTGCTGGAAGAGCAAATTGCTTCAATAAATAAAGCTAATTCGCTTGAAGAAATCTGTAAATCCTTTGTTGCTGGTGCTGAGTCGTTGAGTACTACAAAGAATCGTGGAAGTGATGATATAACCATTGTTGCTCTCCGGAAGCTGTGAAAGATAATTATTTACATTTTTTATTTGACAAAAAACTATAGTATACAGAATCAATTAACTAATATAAAAAAGCCGCGATGGCGGAAATGGTAGACGCGCCAGGTTCAGGGTCTGGTAGGTGTACGCCTGTGAGGGTTCAAATCCCTCTCGCGGCAATTGTATAAAAAATAGACACATTTAATTACATCTTCTCTATCATATCCAGAAATACAGTGACAGGTTGAGCACCTACAAACTCGTAAATATCATTGATAACAACTTTTGGTACTGATGAAACATTATGCTTGATTGCTAATTGTGGGAAAGTTGAAGTTTCAACCATGTCGGCTATGATATTTTGATTTTCAATTGCCAGCCTGTGAGCGGATGCAACTGCACCCGGACAGTATGGTCAGGTGAGTGTGACAAATACCTGAATATGTATGGGTTTTGCTATCTTTTTAATTCTGTCGATAATTGCTTGAGGCAGCGGTTCTTTTGCTCCAGAGACTTCAAGACAGGTGCCTATAAATGAGTTTATTTCGTATCCGGCAGGGATACCAAAAAATCGCACACCTTTTACTGACTTGTCTTTATCTGAAATAATAATTGCTGGTATTGCATCTACATTAAATTCTTTTTTGGCTTCTTCATCTCTGGCAAAATCATATGCAGCAAGGGATATCTTATCAGAAAGTGATGCAATCTCTTCAACAAACTGGTGTGTAGTTTGACAGGTAGGACATTCAATTTCCTGGGAAAAAAAATGCAGCGTTATAGGATTTGTTAATTTTGATAGTAACTGCGCCAATTTCGTTTTTACCTTTTCATCAAAAAGTGGCATGGTACAACCTCCATTAAAAATAAATTTATTAACCTTAGAATATAATTTTGAAGAAAACTGTTAAACCAATTATCAGGTATTACCTGGTTATTTAAAAAACGCCCTGTATGGGCCATCACCAAACAATAATTATTTCTTCAGTAAAACATATTCGCATGCTGATAAAGCTGCTTTAGCACCTTCACCTGCTGCTATAATAATCTGCTTAAAGGGTACGGATGTAACATCGCCTGCGGCAAAAATTCCGGGTCGTGATGTTCTACAATTGCAATCGATAATGATTTCACCATTATGGTTTAAGGCAACAACATCTTTTACCAGTTCGGTATTGGGGACCAACCCAATCTCTATGAAGATTCCCTGTACTTTTGATGTAGTCTCTTTTTTATTTTTTGTATCATAGAGGGTAACAGCATCTACAGATTGTGTGCCATGAATGGTACGCACCTCATGCTCAAATAGTATCAAAACATTGTTAAACTTTGACAGTTCATCCTGTAAAACCTTGTCAGCCGTTAAATGTGGTAACAGTTGAACAACCGTAACCGACGTTGCCAATTTTGCTAAATCAATTGCGGCTTCCACGGCTGAATTACCACCGCCAACAACTATAACATCTTTATCCTTGAACAGCGGTGCGTCGCAAATGGCACAGTAGGCAACGCCTTTACCCGTTAGCTCGCTTTCACCCGGTACATTAAGTCGTCGCCATCGCTTCCCGGTAGTTATAATAACAGCTTTTGCCATATAGGTATTCCCGTCTTCGCATGTTACTTTCTTTATAGTGCCGTCCTGTAATTGTATGGCTTTATATCCCTGCAAAAAACCAATTTCAAACTGTTCTACCTGTTCTTTAAAACGTTGCACCAGAGATATGCCTTCGATATGGTTATAGCCCATATAATTTTCAACAACAGAAGTTTCTGCAACCTGCCCGCCAACATCAAGGGTTACAAGGCCTGTTTTAACACCTTTACGCATGCAATAAACTGCAGCAGTAAGTGCTGCAGGGCCTCCGCCTATGATTATAACATCATAGATAACAGAACTATCCAGAGGTACGGTACGTTGTTCTATTGTTTCTAATCCGGGAAGATTGAATGTTATTTCCATCGTTACCTCATGCTCCACGGTATTAACTAGTTAAAAATGAACTGCTCTCTACCATTATTTTTTATAAAACGAAAAAACATCCATCATTACTAAAAAATATATAAAAATCTTTTCTATAGGTCAAGGATTAATTGGTTTATAAAAAATAAATAAAGAGTGACTATCGCCAGAATTTTGAAAATATAGTTTTTTGTAAATGAAAAATTTAACATAGTTGTAACATTTACAGGAGCATTTCCATTGAATTGTTCAAGGTGTGAGCTATTTTTGGTAATCACCACAATAGGTATGAAGAGGTATATATGTGTGGAATAGTAGGCATAATAAATACTGATAGAACAAAGATTGATGGAAGTTATATCCGTGAGGCAATTCGTATACAGAATGAGCGGGGCAATGGTCTTGGTGGCGGTTTTGCTGCCTATGGTATATACCCCGGACATAAGGATAATTATGCGGTGCATATTATGTATCAGGGTGGAAAACATAGCGAAATAATTAAAACAGTTGAAGCCTTTCTGGAGCTAAGGACAAAAGTTCACCATTCGGATGAGATTCCAATTTTTCCTACAAGTATTATCCCGTCAGGTCCGTACTTTAAACGTTATTTTGTAAATCCCTTAAAGGAGCAGATACCCGTTGGACAGAGCGAAGATGATGCCATGGTGGATATTGTTATGGCAATCAACACAATGGGTGATGCCTATGTTATCTCTTCGGGCAAAGATATGGGAGTGTTCAAAGGAGTTGGGTTTCCTGAAGACATCGCTGATTTTTTCCGTATTCAGGATTACAAAGGGTATATGTGGATAGCACACAACAGGTTTCCAACAAACACACCTGGCTGGTGGGGAGGTGCACATCCCTTTACCATACTTGATAAAGCGGTTGTTCATAATGGTGAGATTACCAGTTATGGTACCAACAAACGCTGGCTTGAGATGTTTGGGTACTTTTGCATGCTGCAGACAGATACTGAAGTACTGAGTTATATCTTTGATAAGTTGACGCGCAAGGATGGGCTTTCTGTAGAAGATGCCTGTTTTGTGATGTCGCCGTCTCTGTGGGAAGATATTGAATATGAGAAGGCAGAGAAAAAGAAACTGCTCCGTCAACTGTACGGTCAGGCTATTGTGAATGGTCCTTTTGGTATTGTCCTTACTCATTCAGGGGGGGCGATAGTTCTTAATGATAGAAATAAGCTCAGGCCGGTTGTATGCGCCAGGGTTGGCTCTACCTACTATGCATCTTCGGAAGAGTGCAGTATCAGGTTACTATCGCCTAAAGTTGATGCGCTATGGTCGCCAAGGGGTGGCGAGGCGGTTATCGTGGACTTAGCGAAAGAGGAGGTGCAGTGATGAGTATGAAGAATAACTGGAAAACCATCCCACCTTTTCATCCTGAAATTGATTATGCACGATGCGATTACAAAAATGGTTGCACCATCTGTGCGCATGAATGTTCCTGGGGGGAAATTTCGTTAAAACCTGAAAAACTGGATAATGGCACCATGGTATATAAACCAGGTGCCAACCTTACATCATGCGGTTCGTGTCAACGCTGTGTTAAGATGTGTCCCTATAGCGCAATCCATATTGTGAATAGCCCTATGTATACAAGTCATGGATACTGGACTCCGGATTATGTTGGCAATATTGTAAAGCAGGCTTCTTCAGAAGGTGGTGTGCTGATGGTTGGTAATGGTGCAACCGGTCCGCAGCGTCGTTATTTTGATCATATCATGTTTGATGCCTGTCAGGTTACCAATCCATCAATTGATCCATTGCGCGAACCTATGGAGATACGAACATACCTTGGCAGGCGCCCGTCAAAGTGGGGTGGGGAACAATATCCACTTTTAAAGCTGGAGGTTCCCATTATGTTTGGCGCTATGAGCTTTGGAGCCCTGAATTTGCGTGTTCACGAAGCTGAAGCAAAAGCAACAAGCGAGGTTGGCACCTACTGGAATACCGGTGAAGGAGGATTCCATATCTCATTGCGTGAAAGCTATGGCGCCAATACCATTGTACAGGTTGCCTCGGGCCGTTTTGGAGTCAGCGAGGATTATTTAAAATCGGCTGCTGCTGTTGAGATTAAGATTGGACAGGGTGCAAAACCGGGCATTGGCGGACACCTGCCGGGTGAAAAGGTTTCACGGGAAATATCAGAAACCCGTATGGTTCCTGAAGGCAGTGATGCCCTGTCACCTGCGCCGCATCATGATATATATTCTATTGAAGATTTGCGACAGCTTATTTACGCTATAAAAGAAACTACTGAATATAAGGTTCCCATTTCGGTTAAGATTGCTGCGGTGCATAATGTTGCTGCAATTGCAAGTGGCATTGCACGTGCTGGTGCTGATATCATTGCTATTGATGGCTTCAGGGGTGGTACTGGAGCAACACCGTTGCAGATACGGCAGAATTCCGGTATCCCAATTGAACTGGCAATAGCCGCTGCTGATGAACGCCTGCGACAGGAAGGGATACGAAACCAGGTAAGCCTTGTTGCTTCAGGTGGCATCCAGTGTTCTTCCGATGTTTTGAAGGCAATATGTTTGGGTGCAGATGCAGTGTATGTTGCTACTCCTGTGCTTATTGCTTTAGGTTGTGGAATGTGCCAGCGTTGCTTTACCGGGAAATGTGCATATGGCATAACAACAAATAAACCAGGTCTTGCTGAACGAATTGATGTGGATGAAGCAGCATGGGCTTTAAAAAATCTTCTCCATGCATGGGCTGAGGAGATTGAAGAGCTTATGGGCTCAATGGGTATAAATGCAATTGAGGCCATGCGGGGTAACAGGGATAGACTGCGTGGTGTTGGTTTAAACGAGGAAGAGCTGCGCATTCTTGGTATAAAACATGCTGGAGCGTAATAGAGCAGGAGGTAAATGTGGTTTTGACATCAACTATTAATGCAAAAGGTGTATACTACACAATGGTAAACCGGCAGATACGTGAGCTGGCAATGAAGGGTGAGAAGGCTATTACTGTAGAAAATGTGTTAGGGCAGCGATATATTGGCTGCGGCTTACATAACAATGCTGTTATAACCATACATGGCACTCCGGGACAGGATCTGGGTGCTTTTATGAATGGCCCGCGAATTGTGGTACATGGTAATGCGCAGGATGGTGTTGGGAATACAATGAATAATGGAGCGATAGTTATCCATGGAAAAGCAGGAGAGATTCCAGGACATTCCATGCGCGGCGGCATTATTATAATCCGGGATGACGCTGAATACAGAGCTGGCATTCATATGAAAGAGTACGAGGATCAGATTCCACTGATCATCATAGGTGGCACTGTAAAAGATTATTGTGGTGAATATATGGCAGGTGGCAGGATAGTTGTATTGAACAGGCTGAACGATAACTATCCAGCAGGGAATGATGTGGGTACTGGCATCCACGGCGGAGTCATCTATATACGAGGAAATGTTGACAGCCGCAGGCTGGGAGTTGGTGCAGTGTTTAATACATTGGATGCGGACGATAAAAATTTTTTACAGCAGGCGATATTACTTTTTAAGCAGGAATTCCCCTATATAGAACTATCAAACATAAGCATTGATGATTTTTTAAAAATAACCAAAAAAGGACATCGTCCATTTGCAAACCTGTATTCACCGGCAATGAACATCAAAACAAAAAAACCAATTCATCTTAACCTGACCCCGCCATGCACCTATGCATGTCCAACCGGAATACCAACGCCGGTATTTTTAAATCTTATAAAGGATGGTAAGGTAAAAGATGCACAGATGCTTATGGATGAGTATACGCCATTCAGGATGTCAGTATGCGGTACGGTTTGCCCTGCGCCCTGCATGGAAGCCTGCAGTAGGAACATGATTGATGGACCAATGGATATTCCCTATCTGGCACGGGAGTATTACCCTGATTTTAATCCAACGGTATATGGAAAACCAAACAATAAAAAAGTTGCTGTTATTGGCGCAGGCCCTGCTGGGCTTTCTGCAGCATGGCAACTGGCGCGAAGAGGGTATACAGTAACAGTATTTGAAAAGACCAGTGATATTGGTGGCAAGGTGAGATTGGCAATCCCAAAAGACAGGTTGCCGGATGAGATATTGGGAAGGGATCTGGAACGTATCAAAAGTTTGCCAATAGAATTTAAGGTCAATACTCGTGTGGATGCAAAGCTCTTTTCCAGAATATACCAAGATAATGATCTGGTGCTCATTGCAACAGGTAGCTACATTTCACGTAAACTTTTGGTTAAGGGTGGTGAGCGCATTGTTTCCGGACTGGAATTTTTAATGGGCATAAATGAAGGCAACCCCATGGATTTAACTAATAACGATGTTGTCATTATTGGTGCCGGGAATGTTGGGATGGATATAGCCTGTGAGTCATGGCGTCACGGTGCAAAAACAGTTACTGCTGTTGATATTCAAAAGCCGTTATCCTTTGGTAAAGAACGCGAGATGGCAGAAAGGCTTGGTACTGCTATACTCTGGCCCAGAAGCATAGATTATATTGATGATACCATGATCTATTTTACCAATGGCGAATCGATGCACGCCGATGTTATTTTTATAAGCATTGGTGAAAAGCCAGATATCTCATTTTTACCTGAAACAGTAATGGTAAATGAGCGGGGATATATTGCAACGGCAGATAAATCATTCAAAACCTCTGATAGCAAGGTTTATGCTTGTGGCGATATTGTAACGACAGGTTTAATAACGGATGCTATTGGGATGGGCAGGTTGGCTGCAATGGAAATACATGCCTATTGTGAGGGCAAAGATTTTATCTATCCAGGAAAAACACCGGTGCCACGACGAAGAATTAACACTGCTTACTTTGGAGGTGAAACCAGAGAAGTAGACCGCTGTATAAGTTGTGGTACATGTATATTTTGTGATAAATGTGTACAGATATGCCCACAGGGAGCAATAACACGAAATGGCGAAATTTTTACCATTGATTCAGAATTGTGCACAGCATGTTATACCTGTGTTAACGTTTGCCCGCGGGGGGCATTGCAGCCTGGTGATTTTGATGATATTGCTAATGATGTATTGTTTAAGAAATAATTACAATAATCTCACTTCAAAATCTTCTTTAATGTCTTTTCTAAATAATCAATGTGCTCTACTACTGCTTCTCTGGCTACATCAGGTTTATTGGAATTGATTGCATTAAGAATTTTGAGGTGCTGGCTATATATATCATCAGATGTGTTTTTTACCTTTGATAGTTTTTCGCGGCTATAAGGAAGTACACCACGCAAAATGGTTGAAATAGCATTTAAAACATGGGCAAAGATAGTGTTGTTGGTGGCTTCATAAAGGTGATTATAAAATTGTGCATAAAATTTTCCACCTTCACGTTTTTGAATCAAATTTTCAACACCCATAAGTTCAATCTGGGTTTTGAATGAATTAAGCTTACGCCTTTGCTCTTCGTTGGCGCGCAATGCGGCTAAAGCGGCTGCCTCGGCATCTATAATGCGTCTTACCTCTAAAAGTTCCCATATTTTTTTATGGTCAATCTGGATCAATCCTTCAATAGGAGTTCTAATTGCATCGTTGATGACTGATTTTACATATTTCCCTTTTCTGCCCTGTGATTCGATATAGCCTTTTGCTTCAAGTAATTTCATTGCCTCGCGCAAGGATATACGGCTAATACCAAATCTTCTGGTCATCTCTAATTCTGAAGGCAGCCTGTCACCTGGCTTTAACACGCCGGATGAAATAAGTTCAATAATCTGTGAAACTACCAGACTTGGGATGTCAGGGGCTTTTTCAATTTTGTTGATCATGAGCTGAATGCCTTTGTTACGTGGTGCCATTGATGTGGTCTCCTTTATAGGGTAGTGTAGTGTTTTTCATAGTGCCATGAAATGATATATAAGAATGATCGTTACTCCAAAGTATTATTGTATTACATATTATAATATTAATTATATTGTGTCAACACAATTAATATAGCAAAGTTGCATGACTATCTATACAAAATAAAATAATTTTAATTAAAGCAAAAAATATGCATTATTATATCATGACCATACAAAATATCTAAAAATTTTGTTGATTTGTTTATTGTCATACAATAGGCAACATCGTATTTGATAAAATATGGGTTGAATAGTATGAATGTGTTGCAATAGTTTTTTTTGGCGATAGTAACTTTTTATTGACTGATGCTTGTTAATTGCATTTATTGTTATAATTATATTCCGGGTTGTTACCATTGCCTGCAATAATCTATTTTTGGGAAAAACGTACATGAAGATTATCATAAGCGGACCAAAAGGTTGCGGAAAATCAACCGTGGGGAAACGAATAGCTGAGGAGATAGGTGTCTCGTTTTACGAAACCGATGAAATGATTGAATCCATGTTTGCTGATAAGCATGGAACACGTAAAACATGCAGGATGATAGTGCGGGAGTTTGGTGAGGAGCATTTCAGAGAATGGGAAACGGCAGCCATTGAAAAGATTGCCCTGCTAGACTGGTGTGTGGTTGCTACCGGTGGGGGTACCATGCTGTTGCCCATCAACAGGGCATTATTGCGCAGGGATAGCATTATTGTTTTACTAAAGGCATCTATCGATGTATTGTGGGAGCGTATGCAGATAACCGGGCTACCGCCATTTTTACAGGGGGATGATGCGTACCACAACTATTGTCAGCGGGTTATGAAGGTTTATGAAGCAACAGAGCATATCAGTGATGTTGTCGTTGAAGTTACTCACGATAATGAAGCAACAGTTCATAAGGAGATTATAGAGCAGATTTCATTTGTTATGGGGCAATGGATGTTTGCTCCCAATACCTTTGGGCAGGTATTGCGAATAACCACCTTTGGCGAAAGCCATGGGGCTGCAGTGGGTGTGGTTATTGATGGCTTAAAACCGGACATCCCTATTGATGAAAACGATATTCAAAAACAGCTTGATAAACGAAAGCCCGGGCAGAGCACCATAAGCACTCAACGCAAAGAAGCTGACCACGTTGCAATTGTATCAGGGATATTTGAAGGGAAAACAACGGGCACTCCTGTATGTATGATAGTATATAATAAAGATAAGGATTCCATGGCGTATGAATCAATCAAAGATATATTCAGACCAGGGCATGCTGATTTTACATTCTGGAAAAAATATGGTATACGGGATTACAGGGGTGGAGGACGCTCTTCAGGACGTGAAACGGTGGGGAGGGTTGCTGCCGGAGCTATCGCCCTGAAACAATTAAAGGCAAACGGTGTACAGGTGCTGGCGTATGCAGAAGAAATAGCGGGGATACAGGGAACAGTTGAGGATTATTCATTTGTGGAAAAAAATCCGGTACGGGCAGCAGACCCGCAGAAAGCCCCATTGATGGAAGAGGCTATAAAAAAAGCAGCAGCAGAACATGATTCCGTTGGCGGCATTGTAAAATGTGTTATAAAGGGATTGCCTGCAGGATTGGGGGACCCTGTATTCTTTAAGCTTGATGGACGGCTTGCTTGGGCTATCATGTCTATTGGTGCTGTAAAAGGTGTTGAGTTTGGTAGCGGGTTTGAGGCAGCACGCAAACGGGGTAGCCAGAATAATGATGCTATGAAAGATGGAAAATTTTTAACCAATAATGCCGGTGGCATTCTGGGCGGCATTG
>DAOLVF010000069.1:0-2076 GCA_035420565.1 Spirochaetota bacterium
GGAGCAATGAGCCCAACAAATCCAATGATACCTAAAAAAGCAGTACAGAGTGAAACTATCAGTGCGCATAATAACATCCCCAGTAAGCGTAAGGATGTACTATTTACACCCAAACTTTTTGCAACATCATCACCCCATAATAATGCATTATAATTCCATCGATGAATGTAAAAATAAACAAAACAAGCTATAAAGCCTATAGTCATAATCAAATTCTCTACCCATCCGGCTTTTCCGATATCACCAAATGTCCAGAATATTGTTGCCGAAACCTGAAAGTCTGTAGCAAAGTATTGCAGCGCCATTGTTGAAGCACCAAAAAGACTGCTCATAGCAACACCCGCCAATACAATTGCTTCCGGTGATACCTTTTTAACCAATGACAAAAGAAGTATTATTGATACAGCTACAATAGCACCTGCAAATGCAGCAAACACCACCATATAGACATTGAAAACACTCACAGATTCATTGCCATATGAATGTGTAATCCCCGCACCCAAACCAATGATTGCAACTGACGCACCAAATGCTGCACCATGAGATATACCCAGTGTAAAGGGAGATGCCAATGGATTTTTTAAAATATTCTGGATAACACATCCAGAAACGCCTAACGATGCTCCTGCAATTACAGCAGCAACAGATCTAGGTAATCGAATATTGTATATCACATACGAAAGATCATTTTGCCAAAATAATGTTGTGATAATCTTACCAAACGGTATATGAAGCGAACCAGCAGTAAGAGAAAACAAAAAAGCAGCACCCAGACAAAGCAGAAACACAAACCCTATCCCCAATTTTACATATAATAACTGTAAATATTGTTGCATTAATCCAGATTTAATGTACGGTGAGTCCCGCATTGGTAAATTTAACTTTGCCATATCCTTTATAACTCTTTTTTAAATTATCGTATACATCCATACCAACAAATTCTTTCACAATTACCCTGGCCTTTTCTTCAGTATCAATATCATTAAACCGTTCAGGATAAAGCGTTTTCCCAATAAAATATGAATTAGCAATCATAACTTCTATATTTGTTCTATAAAAATTATAGGGATATACAGTATATACATTATTTTTAACAACTGCTTTTAATTTTTTATAAAAACCACTGTTTTTCTTGTAATCAATTTCAATGAGTGCAAGTCCAGCAGCATCAATAAATAAATTATCGCAATTCCACACAATAAGCTTTTCCATATCAATAAAGAGATGTCCCTTTTTGCCCAATTCATCGGCAACATTCAAAACGTTTAGCCATTGTAAAGGTGGATAAAAACTTTCAGTGCTGGTTATTCCATGTGCACCACGTGCACTCACCCCTCCTACATATACTGATACTTTTTTTGTATTATGGACCCTTTGCTGTAAATCAGCAATGCAGGTATCAATATATGTACATAGTTGCAACGCTCGTACTTGTTTACCTAAAATATTTCCCATAAATAAAAATGTTTTCTTTATATCATCAATAGAAAAACCATCCATTCCCGTTGCGCCCGATATGACAATACATGGAATACCTGTTTTACGCTGTATTATTTCTGCATTGTTTGCTTCAAATGTAAATACTATATCAGGATTAACCTCCATAAGCCTTTCAAAATCCGGAAGCCTGCCTGGACCACCTTCGCCTATGCCTGGAATAGCACCAACTCTGTCTGCTATTGCGGTCCAATACATTCTACCATCTGCATTAATAGTGCGCATAGAGTTTCTTTTCTCAAGCTCCTCAACCCCAACTACTTTATCAAAAGCCTGTAAATAGACCACATATCGTAAAGAAGCACTCAATGCCACTACCCCTTTAATTTCTTCTGGAATAGCTACCCTCCTGCCTGCAAAATCAGTTATCACACTATTACCTTTAGGTAACCTGGTATCACACAATATACAAAATAAGCATAGAACGCAACAGCCAATTGTTTTATATAGATCCGTATTCATAGTATATAAAAGCAACTCCCCTGCTTATTGGTTTATGACATATAAGGAATATACGGTTTAATATCAAGTACCGGCGTACCATCAAACATATCTATCCGTTTAACTTTTATTGTAAAA
>DAOLVF010000069.1:2176-8373 GCA_035420565.1 Spirochaetota bacterium
GACACAGAACCTTTTACCGAAAACGGTGCACCTGCATAATAACTTGTTCCCGATACCGTATCATCAGAAGCATTAATTACCGAAACATATTTTTTGTTGAATATATTATCAAACTCTAACGAAAATGTTACATTTTTTAACATGTGTATCTTATCTTTACAATAACTCACCTTTACGTCAAAAACACTATATGCATCTATCTGCTCATGGTGCATAATATCACCATATCGTTTTCCTATATAGCGCAGCATTGGTACTAATTCCAGCTGCTTATACTTCCCAATAATGCCGGCTAAAACAACCCATTGTGGTGTATCAACAATCTGCCTGCCATCATTATCATAAACAGTACCCTGATAGGTACTGTTGCCATCATAGACAAGATGATTATAGGTTGGATTAACAAAAATCGTAGCCCACCTAGAAACAAAGATACTTGTTCCCAATTCACATCCATATCCTTTTGCCTTTCCTGCATTTTGCTGATAGCTTACTGCCTTACCGGTACCGGAATCGGTTACTCGCGAATCTGTCACATTTACTAAAAGATTTTTATGTTGTGATACAAAAACTGTTGGATTAATCTCTAAATAATGGCGTTTTATCCTCACACCAACATCAACATTATCAGATTGTTCAATATCATATCCTTTAAAAAGATCATTTAATGTTATACCTGCAGCCTGAAATTGTGTGCGCAGTCTATTATAAAGGTTTTGCAAAGGCATATATGCATACGGTCGTATAAAATTTTTACCGTAACTGGAATACACTTCAAAATATTTAGTAAATGAATATGATACTCCCATCGTGGGAAGCATTATATCATAGATTCTTTCATCCCGGTCTAAATCTGGTGCTCTTGTCAACGCTGGTACACTACCCGGATATGTTGTTGTATATCCTCGGGAATCTGATTCTTTAAAGCGAAAATATTTTACTCCTACCTGCCACTTAAAATTTTTTATCTCCCCGGCCAGTTTTCCGTACGGGCTATTAATAAAGGTATCACCGCTGGTGGTATACATACCGTATCCTCTGTATAAAAGTGAACCGTCATTTTGGATCCAATAATTTTGTGTATATATATTCATATCCGATTGTTCAAAATGATAGCCTGCGGTTGCCTTAATCATTGATAAATCAATGCTAATCTGGGAAACAACCCCTTTCCTAACAATATCTCGTGTGCGCTTTTGCACGCCTGGTTGATTCTGTATATTCGCACCATCTCTGATCGTAGCATCTTCATTTGTTATATACGGCTTTATCACGACTGAGAAATCTTTCCCATGAGCATTGATTAATGTAAAAAAGTCGCAATTTGTATGTTCTTCTTCATTAAATTTGTAATAAAACATATCCTCGCCAGGGATACCGGTTAACCCACCATTAAAATCATATTTATAATAATCATCTAAATCCTTAGCCTGCTCATAGGATAATGAGCGATATTTATAATGATGTATTGTATTATAATTACCCCACAATGAAATAGTCATGTACTTTCCCATAGGTTGAACAAAAGTAACGTTTGCATTATGCCGTGGCCCTAAATCCCCAGGGCCTTTCCATTTATCCTCTTTAGTGCATGAATATGAAACCGATAATCTACTGTCAGCCGGACCAACTTTTCCCGAATCAACTCGTACAAACATCTTCATGAGATCAAAACTACCATAAGAAGAAACAAGCGCAATCCCAAACGTATCCTGCGCCCATCGTGGCTTTAGCTCAACCGCACCGCCTCTATCACCAACACCCACACCTAAATCAGCAGGGACAGCGCCCTTAAACACAGCAATGCTATCAAAGTTTTCCATATCATACACATAAGCCCTGGGCCCCATCGGATTACCACCATAGTTAGGTATACCATCTACGGTCATCGCACCCATAAATCCTCTAACGCCACGCATTCTGATGCTGTTTTGCTCAGAAACCATATTACCGGGATCAATTCCTTCAAAGACCACCCCTGGTACTATACTTATTGATTCATATACATTTGCTTTACCCTTCTCACCTTTAAGCTCCATCCCTTTCCGTGTAACCTCGGTCCCGGTATAGACCGTTTCCCCTGCCTGTTTTGTAGGGATAATCAACTTCGCACCCTCAACTACTATTTCTTCTAATATAACCATTCCATTGTTTTCATCATTTGTTTTATCCGCTTCCGTTTGCGTCTGGGCAAATACCATCGTCATACCCATGCATATAATGATGCCAATAAAACTAAACACTTTAAAACCATCCATCTATACCTTCCAAAAAAACAATAATTATGATAATATTGCTACAAGTATGCTAATAATAGCACATTAAAAAATTATGTGTTATTTGTCAATAATATTAATGGTATATTAGTAGCAATAAATGCTATTAATACAATATTAATAATATTATCTGTATATTATAGATATAATATTACTATAGCGTATAGTAAATTAAGCTTGACTGCTTTCTCGTTATTTTTATCATACCATTCATGAATGATGATTGGTATAATACTGCCATATTACAAAGCATCATTATTGCCGATGCATTTGCAAGCCCCCTTGATAACCTTTCCGCCCAGCACATTAAGGCTACCTTTGATGATGTTACCGAATATGTTGACCCGGAACCGGCGTTGAAGCATAAACTTTATCTGTGGAAAAAGCCGGGACTTTATACATCGTTATCGCAATACTGTATTTTGCTTTGCGCTATAAACTCGCAAAACTATACCTATAATCATCAACTGGTCATTAATTTTTTACATTCACTGGGCGATAGTTCTGCATATTTCAGGCATACTCCCCAGATATTGCACAACCTTGGCAATGCCTATGATGCACCCACTGCAGAATTGCTGGTATTGATACCTTCATTGCTATTTTGCAAACGCGAACCAACGCCACAAAATTTGTTGCACTTTATCCTTGCTCACAATAAAAATGCGGCAACCTGCGCAGCCTGCACCTTCTTTTATCTGTTATTGAAAGAAATTATAGGGCGACAGCTCAGTACATTCCATCCTGAGATTTTAAACGATATATCGTCACAAATGGCACTGCTTATACAACAACACTCTGCATCAATCTTTGAACATGGAGCAAACCCGCAGGTGATAACGCAAGCTGCAAGCGACCTGCATGCACTGATGACAACGCTACCGCTTACAAGCGATGAAGTAACCTTCACACGGCATATTCTTAACTATGCCAATAAGTGGAGCAACAACAGTTTTACCCGCTTAACCGTCAATCATCCTTTTGCAATTTTGCCATTTGCTCTTTACTGCTCATATTCCACACCATATAATGCAGTATTTTCCCATATACACCACGGTGGCAGGGTCTCGGTTCTTTTGCCACTTATTGCAGCAATTTCAGCGGCATTATATGGCCCTGACAGTATCCCTGAACATTTAAAGGAAACACTTATAAACAAAAAAAGGATATACCAGTTGCTGCAGTTTTTGCATGAAAGCTCAATCACCATGAACTATCTAACAGAATTTTTTCAAAATGAAATGAAGCTAACGCAAAAAGAAAAGGATGAGCTGGAAAGTAAACTAAAACATAGTAAGCATATTAAAGAAAAACCAAAAAAACCTGCTGCGGATAAACACAATGCCATGACAAACCATGTGGTTGAAAGCTGGACAAAACTTGATAAAGCAAAATGGAAAAAGGAAAAGAAAAAACATAAACCCTATTCAGAATAATGCTTGAGATAGTTTAGCATTATCTCTTTAAATCCTGCCAGTGTAAGCCATCGCCCATGTGCAAGCGCGATTATTTCCATATCATCATCCTTTTGTGCAAAAACACCACCATATGCAGAAGCAATCTTTTTGCCATATTCACCCTTCACTGTATCACAAAAACCAATGACATATACATCATCGCTGTTATAAACTTTATCAAAAAAGGTAATCTTAAGTTCAACAGTAACTCCGCCCTGCCACACCGATAGGAATGTTGACCAGCCCATTGTTTCATCAAGCAATGAGCATAACACCCCTTGATGAATAGAACTATCATCCATTGGTACAAAATTATTAGGGGCATGTAACCGTGCAATAAGATAACTTCTATCAAGTTGATAGTCAGTAATATAAAACATCCTTGAATTATTATTTCCTGGTTTATTATTAATAAGATTTACTGACATGTTGGGGATAATAAATGGTGTTGCGGCATCCATGTTTTGTTTTAATACATCAATGACATCATTGTTATAAGGATGCACACGAGTTTCACTATACCGGCAATGGCAATAGGGATTTTGCAACGATCTGCCAAAAATACCAAAAAAATTTTTTTCATCGCCCTTTTGAACAATGCAACGCACAGCATCCCCGCATGATAAACGTTCACCACCAAATCTGAAATGATATTCGTGGGGATAGAGTGCAGCTGATTCTTTTGCAATATCAATGAGTTCAACAAAGGCTGCCATTGACAATCCGCCATGAGGAATCCCCGGCCAGCCTTCATGTTTTTTCTCTATCTTGATATCAGCAATGATGGCCATATCCTCAAAACGGTACGACTTAAAAATAAAGCCATTGATACCACAATAATAACAATTATTATGTCTCATATTTTTTCTTGTAATAGAACAATCAATCCCTATATAATAGTTTATCCCCTATATTCTACAGTTATGCAATTATCTCAATGAATGAAAAAAAATAACAATAAAGCATAAATAATGCTATACAATACAGGTTGCAAACTATATATTAAAAATCAAAACAATTTTTTTTTAAACTATAAAATATTTGACAAAAATATTTTGTTACAATAATCTATGCTTGTATTGTTGAATTATAATTGAAATAATGCATTTTTAAATCCCGGACAGTACACTATTACGGGTTTGCATGTAACAAAAATTGATTACGTATGGGCACCATAATAAATCAGGCTTTTCATATTTAAAAAATAATTAAACCTGATTTTTTCAATGATTGTGCCCGCAGGGGAACATCCCGAGTATAATTATTAGAGGTTCCCTTATAATGAATAGATGAATGGAGGCATATATGTGCATATTCAGGAAAAAAAATTTGGTACTTATACTAGTCACCGTTTTAATCTCAACGACAGGTATCGCAATTGATTTTTCATTCCAGCCAATAGTTATAGAAAACTTATCACGGTATAATGAAGACAGGATTGCATATCAACATGTTCAAAAAGATGTATCCCCTAATTTAGATAATTCATTTTCAGCCCTTTTAATAATAAAATCAAAAAAGGTTTATCTTATCCAGGACGGCTATGATAATCCTGAGAATGTCAGTACCAAAAAATTACAATTTGAAATGGAAAACAAACCTCTTGATGATCCATGGGAAAATAAGATAAATAATAAACCTGATTATGTACGTATAACAGAGCGCAAGATAGAATTATTGAAAAATTTTGGTGAAGATTTTGTATCAAAAAATTTTGGCAATTTCTTTTTAAGTGTACGCAATGCATTGATAAAAAAACATGTTGAAGTATTTAAAACACTTATGGTCGACCGCAAAGAATCAGGGCTTGTAGTCACCCGAACACCTCTTCCAGTACCTGCATATCTTAATGCACCCGAAACGCCAACAAAATATAAAATGACCGTTTCAGGAAAAACTATTGATGAAAAACTATATTACGCAGAGGATATCGATGGAGATGGAATAACTGAAACTTTTACGGTCAATAGCCCTGATGGTTTTAACTGGGGCTATAAATCCGGCCCCAACATTATCCTCATTTTAAATAATAAAGATGAAGAAATTAAAGGTTTAATTGGTCAGCTATGTAACTGGGCATACTATGGGACCCCAGAAGAAGAAAAAGAAATATTGCATAATTTCCCTACTGATATGGATATTATTAATGAATTCAAGCTCGAAGCAGTACCAACACAACAAACAAAATAATAATTGATTCATTTATTTATAGTAGAGGTAGGTTTATAACCTGCCTCTACTGAATTACTGTTTTGCTTCTTTCTCTGTACTTTTTTAACTCGTCCAGCAGCCTATAATCATTCCCCTGTATACCACCTAATGTAACCTTTGGCTTAGAGGTTGGGCCATGAAAATCCGAACCTGCTGTAATAATCAGATTATGGTCGGCAGCAAATCGAATGAAATAATCAATGTCTTCTTTTGTATGATACGACGATATAGCCTCTATACCAGCTATCCCCAT
>DAOLVF010000069.1:8473-11468 GCA_035420565.1 Spirochaetota bacterium
GCATCAATTGCATCGTGATCAGTAATACTGATAGCACTTAATCCAATCGTTTTTGCCATCTGAAAAATATGATCTACAGAATAATCACCATCTTCACTATACTGCGAATGGATATGCAAGTCTATATATCGATAGGTCATAACTGGAGCATAGCACACATTATTTGGGGTTTTTCATTATTATTAAACTCTTTTCAGGTAACAAGTCCAGTGGATTAAGAGGAATATCGGCGCATCTAATCTCAAAATGGAGGTGATTACCTGTTGAACGTCCTGTACTGCCTACAAAAGCTATCGCCTGACCTTTCTGAACATAATCGCCTACCTTTACAAGCAATACTGAATTATGGGCATAGCGGGTAACATAATTATCCCTATGTTCCAGAACAATGGAATTGCCATAATTGCCAAAATATCCTGCATAAATTACTTTACCTTCCATTGTAGCCCTGACCATCGTGCCCTTTGGCGCAGGTATATCAACCCCCGGATGAAACCGCCCCCATCTTCTTCCTAATCCAGAACTAATTTTTTCAGGATCACCAATTGGCCATATAAACGCATCATAGGGAACATTTAACGGTTGTAACGAAATCCCCTTTTCCATTAACTGCTGGATATAGATATCAGAATAGGGAAAAAACACAAAAGATCTTTTAAATTGTTTTTCTTTAATATTGTTAATACAATACACATCTTCAACAGTTATACCAAACTGGTTAGCCAAAGCCTTTATCTGCTTAACCATGTTCACTTCAATCCATTTACCTGATTTTCCATTATAACGCTGTATATTTTCATTATCTATGAAGTAAAGCTCACCCGCAAATGAAAAAGAAACAATAACAAGAAGAAATACTATAACACACTTTTGTATATTCATAACAGTACAATCCTGTACAAAAAAATTTAAAACAACATATACTCCCTATCTTATTAATAAAACGAAGTATTCTATTTATCGTATTAATATAGTTATTTATAAGTACACAGTAAGCTTATTGTATAATTTTTAATCACTACTTTTTGTCAACAAAAATTTCATCCTTTACCATATGTCAACTGCTTTGTGAGCGTATTCTTAGTCCTCTATCTTTACCTGCTTGATTTTTCCCACAGTTTATGAGTAGTTACCTACCATGCAATAGTCAGTACTTTTTCATTACGATAGTTACTTTTGATATGGTGTCTTCGCAAACAAAAGTTATCATGTATTACAATATTTGGTCCGTAATCAGTTGAAAATACACGTTTATACCCAGCATCACGGCATAGTTCTGTAAGCTCAATTGTATAACGACCGTATGGGAAAGCAAAGTAATATATTGGTTTTTGCAAATAAAGTTCTAATATTTTTTTAGATAAATATATTTCCCGGTACAGTTCATATTTACTCTGCATTGTTCTTTTGTTATAAAGTTTTACAAGATCAGGATGACTTTGCGAATGGCATTGTATATCTATATTATGGTCATGTAATTCTTTCACCATCTCCCATGTTAAATTATTTTTGCTTTTATAATAAATATTGTCAGTATACACAAAAAGCGTAAAGGGGTAGTTCAGACTATCAGCCAATGGCATCAATTTAGTATACATCGACCTATATCCATCATCAAATGTTATAGATACAACCTTCTGATTAAATGGATTATGTCCATTAATATGCGATTCCAATGTTTGTAGTGAAATTACTTTGATCAAATGTTTTTTTAACAGATCAAACTGATTTTTTAGTTTTTTTAGCTCAATAGAATATGTACCTTTGCCATCAATGTTATGATACAATATAATAGGTACTTTGTGTAATCTGGTAATATTGATATTTTCTTCATGTTTTATATCTACTGGGTTATTTATTACGTATGCATCAGTTTTATAGTAAAATAACAGGTAAGCCAGTACTATCATAACACTGGAAATGCTCACTGCTATTACAATATTATCTAGTTTCATCATTCCCCAAAAATTTTATTATACCATCAGTTATAATTCTGGTTGTATATCCGTTAAACATTCTATGGGTAAGCCATGTTATTTTGCTCATCGTGCCCGGAACTATCATATACTTATTTTTTTGTATTGCACTTACTATTTTTTTAGCGATAGTTTCTGCTGAAAGCATCCCTGTCATTTTTTTAATGCGTTTGGTTTTTTTAGGGATTGTTTTAAGCTCTTCAGCAATAAACGGTGTATTAACTTCGGGTGGGCATAGTACTGAAAGACATATTCCTTTTTCTTTAAACTCACCTCGCAAACAATCAGCCAGTCCAAATACTGCAAATTTTGATGTCCCATACGCTGAGTAACCATAAATGCCTATTAATCCAGCAAGCGATGAAAGCAAAACAATATTCGTTTTTCTCCCTGCCATGTAAGGATAAAAAGCTTTTAGCGTATACCAGATACCAAAAACATTAATTTCCATTATTCTTTTAAAATCACCATCACTAATCTTCTCAAAGTAATTTGAAAATCCCAACCCTGCCGCACAAACCAGAATATCAGGTTTTCCAAACTTTTTTATCATAGCAGGTACTGCTTTATATACTCTTCCAGCATCACTGACATCAACAGAAAATGCTTCAATCCTCTGGTGCTGGTTGCCAGAGCATGTTTTTATTTCATATTTTGCTTTTTGTAACTTAGTTTTATCCCGAGCAATTATCGCAACATGTGCACCTTTCTGTATTGCCAATTTTGCAAAAGCAAGCCCTATACCGCTTGAACCACCGGTAATATAAACATTTGCACCGTTTATAATCCCCATAAATTTTCACCTGAAAACCAAATAGTAATGTATTATTCTCTTGTATCATTTCCAAGCGTGGTTGGTAGGCTCCATAAACAATGGCCATGTGCAGTACTTAATGGGTTCTTATCAATACTTTTTATATACATCGTCACCTGCGGGGTTGTCAATCATTTTTAGTTGATGGAAATGATAGTTCCTAACTAAGGGGACATTTATGCGCTCAATGTCTCCTTACCAACCC
>DAOLVF010000070.1:0-4172 GCA_035420565.1 Spirochaetota bacterium
CTATTGACATTTCCTGACTGCATCGTGTATTTTTAGCATAATTGTATAAACAAAAAAATAAACTTCTGGAATTATTGAAAATCATATGCTATGATAGTATCTTACTATTTCCTTGTGGAGGTAACTATGGGCACTATTTTTGAAGTAAACGACACTAATTTTAACGCCGAGGTGTTAGAATGTGCCGGTAAAGTGCTGGTTGATTTCTGGGCCCCATGGTGTGGTCCCTGCCGCATGCAAACGCCAATACTGGAAAAATTAGCGCAGGATCCCGAAACAAAAACAAAGATTGTAAAAGTAAATACCGATAACAATCCTGAAACAGCCCAACGGTATGGTATATCTTCTATCCCAACACTTATACTTTTTGATAATGGCAAAGAGATAGAGCGCATGATTGGCGTACAGCCTGAAAACACTTTAAAGAAAAAACTTTCATAAACAATGCGTGCTGTTATACAGCGTGTTTTACAGGCTTCCGTGGAAGTTGATGGTAATAGCATAGCATCCATCAATAAAGGTTTGGCAGTACTTGCAGGGTTTGCACCATCAGACACAACAAAAGATTTAGAATATATCTGTCAAAAAATTATAGGCATCCGAATTTTTGATGATGCCAGCTTCTTTATGAACCTGTCATTATCTGATGTTCACGGCGGGCTTTTACTTATCCCCCAATTTACACTTTACGGTGATGCCCGCAAAGGACGCCGTCCTTCATTTTCTGACGCCATGAAACCTGAAACAGCATCAGAATATTTTGATTCGTTTGTAGCAATGTGTAAAGCAGCACATCCCCATGTTGTAACCGGCAAATTTAAAGCTCATATGAAGGTTATACTTGTTAACGATGGTCCGGTAACCATACTTTTAGACAGCTCAAAATTATTTTGAATCTATGGCAAATCTTTTTTACGTTGTTGTAATATCTCAAGCTGATTCAGAATCTGTTGTAAATCATTGTTATCGGGATGTCTGGCATAAACCCTTTTAACACCAGCGATTACCTTTGCCATCTGGAATCGTTCTTTTGTATAGATACTATCGGCTGTCCTTGCCTGTGAATAATAATAATAGGCACGTGAAAACTTCAAAAGGTGAAAACAAACAATAGCCATATTGGTCAATGCTTTTACATAGTGAGGATCAATAGCAAGCGCTATTTGCAACATATCCATGGCATCCTCATACCTTCCCATGTTCATCCATGCAACAGCGCAATTGTTGTAGTAAAATTTATTGGCAGGATTTAATTGTATTGCATCAATAAAATATTCAGAGGCTTTCTGATAATTACCTGACTCTAAACAATATAAGCCTGCACCATTGCACTGGCTGGCAGCTGCATTATTATTCCGGGCGATAGCTCCTGAAGCTAATGCCATGCTAACCATCAGCAACACTGTGGTATATATATTCCTCATCGCATCCTCTTTGCTTTTAAATCGGTTGTATATTTTATAGAATATGTAATGAAAAAATATAGAATAATACAAGACTATTTTTTTTTCAATTATTAATATTAATTTCATTACACAGGTTATAATTTTTCTTTTTTATCTTGCAGTATTTTTATTATTATTAATTATGTCATCGTCATACTACAATCCGTTTGAATACACTCTATGGACTTACTACAAAAACTTAACGAAGAACAATATAATGCCGTTACGTATAGTGATGGCCCGCTGTTAATCCTGGCAGGAGCTGGTTCGGGCAAAACACGGGTTATTACCTACCGGATAGCTCATTTAATAAAAGTTGCAGGCATACCACCCTATGCCATTGTTGCAGTAACCTTCACCAATAAAGCTGCTGAAGAGATGCGGAACCGCATCAAAGGACTGATAGGTCCCATTGGCGAAAGTGTAATGATTAAGACCTTCCACGCATTAGCAGTGTATATACTGCGACGCCATGGTGATGCAATAGGCATTGCTCCCAATTTTACCATTTATGACAGCCGTGACCAGGAATCACTGATTAAAGATATATTACATGATATACACATAGACCCAAAAGCGGTAAAACCTTCGATGATTGCTGAAAAAATTTCCAGCATAAAGGAAAGCAGCCATTATATACAGGGTGGCGATATAACATTGCTATTGCCAAAATATCATTCATTCAACTTTCAGGAGATATTTACCAGCTATCAGCAAAAACTGAAACAATCCAATGCTCTGGATTTCAGTGACCTTTTAATCTATACAGTGCAGTTGCTGCGCAACAGCCAGGTGCTTACAACATTACAATCGCGCTGGCGCTACTTCATGGTTGATGAGTATCAGGATACCAACTTTGCGCAGTATCTCATTGCTAAATACCTGGCATCACAAACAAAAAATATATGTGTGGTGGGCGACGATGACCAGTCAATCTACTCATGGCGTGGAGCTGACATCCGCAATATCTTAAACTTTGAGAAAGACTATCCTGATGCAAAGGTAATTACCCTCCACAAAAACTATCGCTCAACCGCCCCTATTTTGCAAGCAGCTTCATACGTTATTAAAAATAATTACAGGCGCAAAGACAAAAAGCTTACCGCACATCGCGGTGATGGCGAACCTATCACCGTATGCACCGCTAATAATGAATACGGAGAAGCTGAGTATGTTATCAACACTATTGCCAGTTTAAAGCATACTGAACATTACTCCAACAGGGATTTTGCAATATTTTACCGTACCAACGCACAATCGCGGATATTTGAGGAACACTGCAGAAGAGAGAATTTACCCTACATTGTTGTTGGCAGTGTTAAATTTTACGAGCGAAAAGAAATTAAGGATATCCTTGCATATATGCGGTTTATTGCAAATCCTGATGACACGGTATCACTGCTTCGCATTATCAATACACCATCGCGTGGCATTGGAGCTTCCACAATTGAAAAGTTGCGCGATGCTGCATATGTTCATACTACTTCTGAATGGAACATCATTGCCAACAACCAGAACTATTCATATAAACTATCGCCCGCACTACATTCTTTTAAAGAACTTATGCAGAAATTAATTGACAGGGTTAAGGATATCCCAGCTAATAACAAACTTTCCGAAATATGCATAAGCATCCTTAACGATACGCAGTATAAAAGTACGCTTGAAAGTGAAAATTCAATTGAAGCTCGGGGAAGGCTTGAAAATATCGATGCATTTGTTAATAGCATTGTTGAATATGAGCACCTCCATCCTGAAGCAACACTGTTTGAATTTTTACAGGACATTTCACTGCTTTCACCTGCTGACGAAACCAATGCATCCGCTCCAGAGGGAAACAACGCCATTACTCTTATGACTGTTCACAACGCGAAGGGATTGGAATTTCCTGTGGTTTTTTTAACAGGGATGGAAGAGGGGCTTTTCCCTCACGCCAATGCAATTGACAGCGATGAAGGGATAGAAGAAGAGCGACGTTTGTGTTATGTTGGCATAACTCGGGCTAAAGACCGCCTGTTTATAACCAGCGCCGAGCTGCGGAGAAGCTGGGGAACAACACAGTTTAAAGAAGCATCGCGTTTTATAAGCGAGCTCCCACCAGCATTATGCCAGTTTCAACATTATAGCTCATCATACAATAATTGGGATATGCCAAAAACAAACAACCACAACAACTATCGCAATAACGATAATTACACTGCCACAGCTTTACATAATAACGACTCTCAATATACAGTAAACCAGAGGGTTAAACACCCTTCATTTGGTGTAGGAAAAATTACTGCTATACAGGGAAAGGGTGATAATGTTAAACTGACCATACAATTTCTTAACGGATTTACTAAAACATTTCTGGAAAAGTATACCCCCCTAGAACCATTGTCATGATTTTTTTTCTTGACAATTTATGCTCACGAATACATGAATTATAAACAGAAGTATACTTCCAAAGGTGTGGATTATGGAAAAAACTCATCGGGTATCGTCTACAATAATGAGCAATATCCCTGTATTGATTTTAGAAGGAGATATAACCTCTGAGGCTGATGCTGATATTATGAATGAATACCGGAAATTGAAAGAAAAACAGGCGCCATTCTATTGTATTCTTGATTTTACCAAAACAAAGTACATCAATTCTGCCGGGATTGCAATTTTAATAAATATCATACAGGATTTTGGTGACTTTGGCGGTAAGGTAGTATTTACCGGATTATCACCACATTT
>DAOLVF010000070.1:4272-7290 GCA_035420565.1 Spirochaetota bacterium
TCAGGAAGCGAAGCTAAAAATATCTTTCCATACGCCTTTGTTACAATTCGCGAATCAAGAATAGCAACAACTCCTTTATCGGTTGATTTGCGTATAAGCCTGCCAAACCCCTGTTTTAACAACAGCACCGCATACGGCAGTTGATACTTCATAAAAGGATTGCCTCCCTCTTTTTGTATCTTCTCTATCTTTGCCTGCACAACAGGACTATCAGGAGCCTCAAATGGTAACTTCATGATGATAACCGCACGCACCAGATCACCCGGCAAATCAATCCCCTGCCAGAATGAGTGTGTCCCAAAAAGAACCCCATTACTGCATTTGATATACTCATGTAATATCGTAGACGCATTGACACGATGTTGCGAAAAAATTTCATAGGGAATTGTAGTATGCATTTTTTCATATACCCTGGTAAGCATGGTATATGATGTAAATAGCACAAGGCAGCGCCCCTTTACCATATTGACAATAAACGTAAGCCTTGCCACAGAAGCATCAATAAATTCTTCACTGTTTGGATCTATGTCATTGGTATCAATAAACAGAACTGACTGCGTAGTAAAATTAAAGGGCGACGATAAAATTAAGGTATCTGCATTATCACATCCAATACTTTGTTTAAAATAGTCAAATGAATTGTTGACGCTCAACGTTCCCGAAACAAAACAACAATGGTCATAATAATCAGCAACCTCTTTATGTATTATCGAGGCAACATCCAGCGGCTGCCCACAAATGAAAATATTAACCTGTGAATTTTTTTCTTTTTCCAGCCAGTACACATACTTTTCTTCATCCATAAATACAGCCATCCCCAGATCATGCCATGTGTCCATTATCGAAGCTTTGTGATATTCATATTCTAATCGTAAATCCTCATCCATTGTTTCTGGTTCAGCTTTTTCAAATAACCGTAAAACCTCCTCTAGAGCTTTGAGCAAGGGAAGACATTCCGCAAGGGGGTTCCGCAATCGCAGTGTTTGTAAATTTTTTACAATGTCATTGAGTATTTTTTTAGATAGTTGAACCTGACGCAGTGCATTGTCAAAAACTTCCATTGCTTCACTGATCATATCATACGTTAAAACCCTTTCAATTAATGCACCTCCTTTTCTGCGTCTGATAATGTGCTCTATTGTTTCTTTGAGTTGCTCAGTATTAATTGCAAATCCCAGTTGATTAGAAGCAATCCGTTCAATGGAATGCGCTTCATCAAACACCACAACCTTAAAATCCGGCACCAATGACTTTGAAGCAGCAATATTGGAGAAAAAAAGATAATGATTCATAACAAGGATGTTTGCTTCCTGCCAGTTTTTTTTAGCTAAAATATATGAACATCTATTTTTATATTTACATGTATGAATAGGGCATAGCTGTGATTCTCGACAGATAGTATGCCACAAGGATTCACTTGCCATAATATCAAACCGCGTCAGCGCAGGTTGCTTTGTTACTACTTCATGTACATGGTATATCTCTTTTTCCTTACTTTTGTCAAAACTTCCCGTATCGATTGCATTCTGCAAACGGCGATAGCAGGGATAATTGTTGCTGCCTAAACACAGGGCATAGGTAAGAGAAGTACCTGTTATATCGCGTATGGTATTGGCAATGATGGGTAAATCGTTAAGCATTAATTGCTGCTGCAAAGCTTTTGTTTCGGTAACTATCGCCACTTTAACGTTTTCATGCATTGCAAAAAGAGCAGCAGGTAAAAGATATCCTAACGTTTTACCAGTACCCGTACCTGCCTCAATGATACAATGCTTTTCATCGTACCATGCGGCGATTATTGCATCAGCCATCTGTTCCTGAATTGCGCGGTACTCATAATCAGGAATATAGTTCAAAAGCACGCCGTCAGTAAATACAGTATGTATAATTTCATTAATGTCCATAAACAACTGTGTATGTATTTAATTAATTGAGGTAATGTATATAACTGGGATATTTTATGTCTATTAAAAAATAAACGATGGATATTTATCAACAAGACCGGCTGCGTATGCCCATATCCGCGCAGCATACCGCATGTACCGATACATGAAATCAAACAATAGTGTTGGCCAGTGCTTTATTGCCACAATTGACATTAATCCTATAGGAACAAGTAACAAAACTCCCATTGTTAAAATAATATACAGCAACAGATGAGGCAACAATGCTATGATAATGCCAATCAATGAAATGCGCAATAATGCCAGAAGCCTCGACGGAGATGATGGGTACACTACATCAAGCTGCAGGCTATGTTCAACCAATGGACGTCCTGCATATACCGGACGGTCTTCGGTTATCTGTGCAGCACAGGCTACAATAGATAACCAATATCGCAATGTGTTTTGCTGTATATCGGCAAAATCATCCATAAATTGTCCGGTAAACAGTATAACAACCCAATTAAAAAATCCCAATACCATGGAAACAATGCTATACACTGCACACACAAGGATATGGGGAAGTAATGATAAAAGATAAACAACAAGAAGTCGTAGAATTGCATTTGACCTTGAATACGACAATGAGTAATCAATAGTTAAATTTACAAAACCAGCAGGTACGGAATCAAAGTCTTCATTTTCTGCATGGTGATATTCAGCTTTTTGCTGTTCAACTTCACCTGCTCCCATCTCGTATTTATCAAGATCAACCTCGGGCAATTCCATTTCATCTTTGATAGCATACGTATCAAAATTTTCCTCACTGGCTATTATCGTTTCAAGCTCGGATTCGGTAAGTTCTTTATGGAGATCATCGGCAGTTAATCCTGGTTCTATCTCATCAAGTGAAAGTTTTAGTTCCTCTTCTTCTTCAATGGGTTCCTTTTTTTGTTCTTCAATTAATTCATCTATAGTGATGCCTGCATCTTCAAGCGTTAATTTTTCATCTTCATCAATGATCTGTTCACCCGGCAAGGTTTCCGCATGTTCATCAAGCTGAATATCAAGTGAATCCAGATCAAGAGTAATATCATCAAGCTTTTCTTTTTCTTTTCCCATCGGAGAAATGGTT
>DAOLVF010000070.1:7390-11337 GCA_035420565.1 Spirochaetota bacterium
GTATGTGGTTTGCCAGTATCTTGAGCCAGCATCATATCATCAAAGCTTGCATCATAACCCTCTGCACGATTATCAACAATAACATGAGCCTTGCATTTGGGACATGTAAATGCAAAACGTTTATTTTGCACCTTTTCATCATCAACCTGATAGGCTGAATTGCATCCGCTGCATCGTACAATCATTGATTGCTCCTGATGGTTTATTGACTGGTAAAGTAACGCTCATTAATATTATGCTGAATAATCAAAAACCCTATAGGTAAAAACAAAATCATATACCATGGCATCTGCCTGTCATTAAGCATCTCAGATTTCTGCATATATTTTATGGTAATATAGACAAGCCATATCCCTGCTGTTAAAATAATCAGTAAAATGTTTGTTACAGGGTTGTCATAAAATATCCTGCTTACCCTGGCAATCCACCAGAAATAATAAATCCCTGCCGTACACAGTATTAAAACAAAGAGCACAACCAGATTATATTCAGGGATATATTCAAAAGCATTTTTTGACTGCATAAAAACTCCCTTTTTAACTTTTACTGTGATACAAAATACAGTTATAGTAAAATAACTAAAATCATGCAACAAAAAAAGTCTAAAAGTATCTATATATAATTTACGGTAAAATAGTGAAAAAATCTTAATAATTATTCAATATTCATACATTAAATTAACGTTTACCCTAAAATAGTTACCTATGGTATAGCAACAAAAAGAAACGATATACATCATACCAGCTATATCCTCCTGATGCCATCTTCACAATCACTAAAATATAGAAAAATTCTTGTCATTTTTATCATAACAGTATAATAGGTCTTAAGATTCAATTGTCTTTAATGAATCGTTAATAAATAATGAAGGAAATTTAATCGATACCATGCATATTCAGGAATTTAATTATTCAAATACAGCTCAACGCAGGATTTTATTGTTATCGTTATTCTTTTCAATAGTGACACTTTCATCGTATGCAATAATGAGTACGTTATTTCTTACCTCAATAGTACTCTATCAAGCGGTGTGGAAATACATCCTTACTCTTTCCCTTTCAGGCATTTTAACGGGTATCATCATTGGTACTATCATACATAAAAAAATTAGCTTTAGCAGGATGCTTTTAATACTATTACAAATAGTAATATCATGTTTGGCGATAGCTCCTGGTATTGCTTCTTACTTTGATAATGGCATTGAAACTATATATTTAGCCATTGCACAAAAATTTTCTCTATTGTTCTACTGTTTAATCTTTCTTCTTTTTACACTGGAGGGTATAAAATCCGCTTACTTTCTTAAAACATCTATTGGCGATTATATTGATAATAAAAATCCTGCCCTTTTTGCAATCAGTGTGGCGTTGTTTTCCATAGTTTTTTCCTTTTATCTTTCACTGTTACTATACAGTCATATGGAATATCTCTGGATTTATTTCGTTTTTCCTTTGCTATCATTAATTTTCATCATTTTTCTCAACCTACCTTTTTGCCCACCTACCATTATATCGCGCACAGCCATAACCAAACCAGATGATATTTCAACTCGCGATGATGTTCTTTTTACCTATAGCAATATTTCTATCATCAGTATATTCACAACTTTGATACTGATAACAATTTATTCACAGCATGGAATTTTTATAGCTACAACAATGTATACAATCAGCGCTATTATAGGTGGTTTTTTAATTGGAATGTTTCTATCTGCATTGTTAAAAAAATATAATACCGTCTTTATTTATGGTGAAATGTTATATCCATTACTGTTTTTAACATTTATTATTATAAGCCATACAGCTTCTCCATCATTATACAGCAGTCTTTTAGCAGCAGCCCCATTCAGCATATTTGCAGGAATTACATTTGGTACATCGTTAAAACATATATTAATAAAAAACAATCACCCTGCACGGTATACCATCATTTTATTTTCATTTTTCCTTATACCCCTGCCAATAATTATTGCATTTATCTGGATAGAACTTACGTACTTCTGGTTTTTTGCTGTAACCTATATACTGTCAATTATTACCATAGTATTTCCCGGTTTATACCTATTGCAAAATTTCAAGCGCTCGGTTCCATCCATAATCTATTGTATTGTCAGTTTATTATTCATACCTGCTATCATCGTTACCCATACATATTTCAAACTTCCGTTAAGCGATAGTCTTGTTAATGCATACAGCAGAGGATACGAAGATGTGGTTTCATCAAATTTCAACTCTTCTTTTATAACCAAACCGGGAGTAGCTTATATTAATGATTATGTAGCCTGCCGTATAACCGATGCAACCGCACGCGATCTGAAAAGATCCATAACATTCATATCACTGTTTGCAAACAATCACAACACTATTATCATTGATGGATATCACAAATTTTTTACTAACAGCCTTTTCCATCTCCTGAATTCACCCATAGTGCTGGATTATATCTCCGACAGAATAGTAGATTATCAAAAACCACCAATAAGCGATGTACATTTTGCAACCATACACACATCTATTATTCAGGGATTAAAACAAAAAAAAGGTTTGATAGTTGATATACCCAATACCTTTGATCATTATATGTATCCTTTCCGCTTTTCTGATGCCTACATCGCAATCATAAAAGAACATGTTGATAGCTACTACTTTACAATAATAGACATAACAAATATTGCACCAAACTATCTCTATAGTCTGACAAATGCCTTAAAAAAATATTTCCTCCATACAGTTGTGTTTGTATCCGGCAATCACCTGACAATAGGAGCAACCAATAATAGCAACGGATTTACCCTTGGTGCTTCTGATATTCAAAATTTAGAAACCCTGATACAAACAACTGAGGTGGCTAATCTTTTTGTTAATGCTGAGCATGCATTATCGTACATGGTATCAAATACCATTGAATTAATCATGCCACGCAATGGCGTCTTTACAACATTTACGCTACCCATTACCAAACCAGCACAACAACTATTCATCAATCCCTTTGTTGAAAAGGTTATTACTACCAATGACGCCGTAGTACAGATCATTGATAACCAGTACTATTATGCTAACACTATTGGACTGCGCATGCTATATGCAAAACAGATCAATCAGCTCATTAAACAATCCGAATACTATGGATTACAGCAAAACTATGAATCAGAGATGCAGACACTGATGCAACTACGCAGGATTGCTGAATATACCCCTCCCCTGCGGCAGTATATAACAAACATCATTAGCTTTAAAGAAAAATTGTATGAAACCATTGCACTGGATTATGAAAAACAAAAACAATGGGACAGGGCTATTTCCCTTTACAATGCAATGTTAGCGGTTAATCCCAATAACTTTACCGCTAATTATCGCATTGGTATTATCAATGCAACCATTCAGAATTTAGAAAATGCATTTAAGTATTTAAATAATGCAATGCGGATGGCCCCCAATAACCCTGATGTACTGTATCAGTTAGGGATTCTTCTTGTATCGCAGGGAAAATTTAATGAGGCATTGCAGTATCTTACACAGGCACATCAGATGAATATGGCTTCGGCATCTTTGTTTTTTAACATTGGTTTATGCTATGAATCACTAAAAAATTTAGAAGAAGCTAAACGATACTATGAAAAAGCAAAACTTATTGATCCCAACGATGCTACAATACAATCAAGTCTGGAAAGGGTTTCAGAACAAAAAGTACAGCAATCAAATCAAAACGCTGATACAAGAACCAACCAGATAGAAGAGGAAAAAGGTGAAAGTTTCCCATTACCAATAAATCAATCTGCCTATGATGTCCGCCTCAAAGAAAACGAGCTGAAAGATCAGAACACATCCAGCATTCAGCAGTAACGTTATAGCATTTTTTACTACTATTTTTTATTATCATGAGGTTCTGCGTAAACGGATTTTCAATAGGTATTACCTTATTTGGTGGATTAGGATTGTTTTTATTTG
>DAOLVF010000071.1:0-11098 GCA_035420565.1 Spirochaetota bacterium
CACCTGATGAAATAATTAAACAAAAGCGTTTCTGGTATTTTTGTTCCTTTGGTGTTGATGCTATAAAAAGTGGACGATTGCATTTTGGAGCATGCGATTATAAAGCAACGGTATGGCTTAATGGCAGATGTCTGGGTTTTCATGAAGGAGGATACACGCCTTTTTCGTTTTTTGTGCCAGAATTTGAGGATATCAACTATCTGGTTGTGCTTGTTGAGGATAGCATATCGCCATCACAGATACGAGGCAAACAGACTTTTCTTCACAAGCCATTTCTGGTGTGGTATACAAATAGTAGCGGAATATGGCAGGATGTGTGGATTGAACAGGTTGCCAGCACACATATAACATCACTGACATGTACCAGAGATGCTGCTGTTTGCTTTGCTATGAGCGTTGAAAGCCAGGAGAATGTCCGTAACGATATTACCGTTGAGCTTAAAATCTTTGCATCACAGGTGTTTGGAAAACGGAGTGTGTTAAAAACCCCTGTCAAAGTGTATCGTGATATAGTTGTTTTTGATGTATTTAAAAAAGGACAGGTTGTTATTGAAGTGCCGCTGTCGCTTTTTGATGTATGGAGCCCTTCACATCCTGCCGTACATCCCATTCAGGTAGTACTAAAAAAAGCCGGGAAAGAAATAGACTGTATCCATAGCTATTTTGGCAGGAGGGATGTTACCATACAGAATGGCAGGATACTGCTCAATAAAAAAAATATCTATCAGCGGTTATTGCTCAATCAGGGATACTATCCTGAAGGATTATATCGTCCAGTGGATACCATGCAGTATAAATCTGATATTGAAATTATGAAATCGCTTGGATTCAATGGCTGCCGCATACATCAAAAGATAGAGGATCCGCGGTTTTTATATTGGGCGGATATGGTAGGATTTTTAATATGGGAAGAGATGCCCAGTTACTATCTCCCATTACAAAAGAATATGCAACGATTATATGCGCAACTGCAGGAGGTTATGGCGCGCGACTGTATGCACCCCTCCATTATTACGCTTGTACTCTACAATGAAAGCTGGGGGCTCTATTCCATGTTTTTTTCACGGAAGGTGCGCAACAGTGTAATAGAGCTTTTCAATACCGTAAAGAGCCAATACCATGGGTACCTTATTATTGACAACAGTGGATTCCATCATCTTAAGAGCGATATTACCGACATACACCACTATTTGCAGCGATTTGAAGATATTGAAGAGCTTTATAAACGGCTGGTTGATGGCGTCAGAGAGGCGCCGCTATGGACGCATTTTTTTATGATGATTCTGGGTAAGGAGAATATACAAACTCCTTATCTCAAGGGATATGGCGACACAACAAGCCCGATTATCATAAGCGAGATGGGTGGGTTTGGTTTTGGTATATACCCCTCGGAGGCAAAAACCCTTGAAGAAAGCTTTCAGAAGCATTGCAGTATCTTATCAAAATTTCCACAAATACAGGGTTTTTGCTATACACAATTTACCGATACATTTCAGGAAACAAACGGGGTTGTTACCTTTGATCGCAGGCCAAAAGCTAAGTTGCTTCCAATAATGCAAAAAGCGCTGGCAAAACATATATTTTGGTAACAAATATCGGTATAGTAGTCGATAAAAACGGTAAGGTACTACCTTTTCATGAGAGCTTACTTTTATTATGCTATTACTATGAAAAAATTGACAATAACTATCGCCACATTGCTGTTTGCAGTGAGCATTTATTCAGAAAGTGCTGATTATCTGAATGTAACGCTGGTAAGTCCAAAGATATCATACGATGAAAATGATGACATCATTGTGTATTGCGTTGTTCATAATACTGCACAGGTACCGGTCGAATTTACCATCTATGATATTCCCTATACAACGTTTCAGCCAGTTGTGTACTTGCAGAATGGAAAAGAGGCACCAATTACGGTTGATTACCGGTTAAAGAATATTCCTGCTTACAGGTTAGTAGCAGAAGAAGAGGGAAGAAAAATTATTTTGCAACCTGATGAAAAATTTGTGTACAGGGCAGTGTGCAATAATTTTTATACATTGGCAAAGGATAACAAATACCGTATTAAGGTATACTTTTATCCGGATGCTAAAGATGAGTATACCATTAAATCAGATAATGAACTTACTATAGCTGTTGTTCCGGTTCCGGAATTTGCCATGCGTACCGGTATTGTTAAAAAGGAGCGTAACATTACCCCTTCAGAGGTGGTACTGTTAACCCTCAATGCAGAAATGAACAAAAAGTGGGATAATGTTATTAAGTATATAAATATTGAAAAATATATTTATGCCTATTCAGAATTTGCAAAACGCTATTCTACTACAAACGATTATGAACGCTTGATTGTTGAGCAGGAATTTATTAATTTTATAACAAAGGATCGCCCTGATTATTTGATTGACTTTTCAGTGCTTCATGAACAGATAATAGCGCAGACGAATGTTGCCTATGTTGATGTTAAGGTAAAGCGATGGGGTCCGCGCTTTCCTGCAACGATGAAGTACCGGTACACGCTGGAGCCATATAACAATTTATGGGTGATAGTTAATGTAGATGTATCAATACTTAAGGAATAATCTATGACAGAGATACTTTCACAGGATGAAATTGATGCCCTGTTGACCGCCATCTCAACAGGTGAAGCGGATACAACCGATTATACCGCGGTTAAAGAACAGCGCAAGGTAAAGATATATGATTTCCGGCGCCCTGATAAATTTTCCAAAGACCAGATACGTACCCTGCAGATGATGCATGAAACGTTTGCACGTTTAACAACAACTGCTCTGTCAGCGCAATTGCGTGCTTTGGTAAGTGTGCATGTGGCTTCTGTTGATCAGCTTACCTATGAGGAATTCATACGTTCTATTCCCAACCCCACTACGCTTGCAGTTATCAATATGGATCCTCTTAAAGGTTCAGCGGTACTGGAGATAGATCCTTCAATAACCTTTACTATCATCGATAAGCTTTTTGGCGGTACTGGTGAATCAACAAAGATCAGCCGTGAGTTAACCGATATTGAGCTATCGGTTATGGAAGGCATTATTGTCAGAATTTTAGGGAATCTTCGTGAAGCATGGTCAAATGTCATTGATCTTCGTCCACGATTGGGTAATATTGAAACAAATCCGCAGTTTGCACAGATTGTTCCTCCTAACGACATGGTTGTTCTTGTAACGCTGGAAACAAAGGTAGGGGAAGTGGAGGGGATGATGAACCTATGTATTCCCTATATCACTATAGAACCTGTTATTTCAAAGCTATCAGCTCAGTACTGGTATTCAAGTATCAGAAAGGGTGCTACCGATGAAAATGCTGCAATAATACAAAGCAGGTTAGAATCGGTTGAGTTACCCATAATAGTAGAAGTTGGTGAGGTAGAAATAACCATGGAAGAATTGTTGGCTATTCAACTTGGTGATGTTATTAAACTCCCCAACACTAAAGTTAATTCAGATATGACAGCAAAAATTGGTGGAAGGAAAAAATATAAGTGTCGCCCGGGTGTCATAGGAAATAGAGTAGCAGTGCAAATAGGAGAAAAGATTGAAGACATACCTGATGAACTGCTTGTCAGCAAAAGAAGTGAAGAGGAATAGCTTACTTATTACTTACAAATATCTTATTGATTTACTACTTTGTTTAAATAGGGTAATGGATCAACAAATTCTGTACCAATCTTAATTTGATAAAAGCAGATATGGCGTGTGGCATTTCCGGTTTTACCAACATACCCGATAACTTCACCTTTTGCAACTTTTTGTCCTTCCTCAACCGTCACACGCTGGCAATGTGAATAGGCAGTAACAAATCCATATTTATGTTTTATAGATACAGTTAATCCTAATTGATTGTTCCATACTATTGATTCCACTATACCAGGAGCGGTAACTTTAATAGGTGCTCCGGGAAATGCAGCGATATCAACTCCTTCATGAAATTCTTTCTGAAATGTAAATGGAGATGTACGTATACCATAGCGGGTAATAACGAATCCATCAACAGGCCACATTGATGGTGTATTTTCTATAACTTTTCGTCTTTCACGCATGAACTTTTTTATGTCTTTGAGAACATCTTTAGTAGTTTCCAGATCCTGTACCATCTCTTCAATATTGAGAATTTCAATTGGAGGCGAACCCGGTTCTTCGGTATCAACGATTCCCGATACGCCACCTTTTGCCCAGAGAGTATCGGCTCTGTTGCCAGGTGTTAATGAATAGAGGTATGATAGCTCCGGTTTTAAATGCTGAAATATATCATATAATTTATTTACTTCTTCTTTATACTTTGCAATCTGTATTTTGGAATTTGAACCATACATCTTAAGACGGGATACTTCTTTTATTGTTGATGTATGGTTTATAATAAATACTGATGTGAGCGCTAATATAAGTACGATCGATGTGATAATCCCGGTAAGTGTAAAAAGAGTAATGTGTAAATTTACTATCTTTTTTTCAGAGTGAGGGATGATCATAATGGTTAAACGCTCATTTCCTCTTTTCTTTATGTGCTCCCATTTTGCTTTAATTTTAGAACTGATCTGTTCCCATTTTTCAAAGACAATGTCCTGTATCTGTTTCTGGAGATCATATAAATTTGATTCTTTAAACGGATTCAATCCCATAGTATTGTTAAACCTGTTGCATAGTAGTATAGTAATTATCAAACAATAGTAAACAAAATGTATAGAAAAGTAGCAGATATTCTATACATGACTTTGCATGTATAGAATAAAAATAACCTGTCTATTTTAATAATCGACCATTTATTGTCAAGTTTATTCTTTTTTTATGGTCAAATTGTTAAAGCTTCATTGTGAGTGACAGAAAGGGCGTATTGCAATGTGTTCAAAAAAGTTCATGGTAGACAACGACGTATAGATTTAAAAATTACATGAAATGAATAGAAATTAAAAAATTTGCTAAAGCAAATAGTTCACATTCCGAAATGTTGAATAAGGGAAAATATATAGAAAAATTCATTAAATAGATGAAATGCATACATAATATAGTATAAATAACCGTAAACGCCATAAACCATAGATAAACAAATATAATTGCCTTTAATTCTTTAAACAGAGCTTCCGAACATCACAATAAGCTGTAAGGTTCTTTGAAAACTAATAAGGCAATCCCTGCAACGCCATAT
This sequence comes from Spirochaetota bacterium, assembly GCA_035420565.1. Classification (GTDB taxonomy): domain Bacteria; phylum Spirochaetota; class UBA4802; order UBA4802; family UB4802; genus UBA4802. Next base: position 5,161 of record DAOLVF010000071.1, read on the forward strand.
TCTTCATTTTTTCTTTTATTTTAAAAAGGTAGCAACTTAAATGAGGGATAAGGGGTTGTAGTGAAGTAAAAAAAGGGTATTCTCTTTTTTTAGATCAACAACCCGGTTTTATCCTGATAGGGAGATCAGGAAAATTTTAACACAAAGGAGTGTGTGTATGATTATTAACCACAACTTAAGCGCTATTAATTCAAATAAGGTGCTAAAGTTTAAACACTGGGATGTTAACCGTTCAATGGAGCAGTTATCATCCGGTATGCGTATCAACCGAGCAGGCGATGATGCTTCGGGATTGGCTGTATCTGAAAAAATGCGTACTCAGATTCAGGGTTTGCGGCAGGCTGAGCGAAATACTGAAGATGGTATGTCATTTGTTCAAACAGCAGAAGGATACTTAAATCAAACTGCAACCATATTGCAAAGAATCAGGGTGCTTGCGGTTCAGTCATCTAATGGTATCTATACTCTTGAAGACAGACAGCTTATTCAGGTTGAAGTATCGGCTCTGGTTGATGAAATTGATCGAATTGCATCTCAGGCAGAATTCAACAAGTTCAAACTCTTGCTTGGTGATTTTTCAAGAACAAATCCAAAAGCAAGTATGTGGTTCCACATGGGTGCCAACATGCATCAGCGTGAGCGTGTATATATCGGAACCATGACTTCGCTGGGATTAAATCTAAGAGAAAAGACCGGAAAATTTCTAGCAAATCTATCAACTGCTGAAGGGGCCAACAGGACTATCGGTATTATCGATGAAGGTCTACAGAAGATAGCCAAGCAGCGTGCTGATTTAGGTGCCTACTATAATCGATTGGAGCATGCAGCAAAAGGTTTGATGAATGCTTATGAAAATATCCAGGCATCTGAAAGCCGTATACGTGACGCTGACATGGCTGAAACGATGGTAGATTTGACCAAGGATCAGATCCTTGTGCAGAGTGGTACTGCGATGCTTGCTCAGGCAAATTTACGACCAAGAACAATCTTACAGCTTTTAGGAACATAAGATAAAAACGTATACTACTATCAGGGAATACCCGTACTAAACATAGTGCCCGCTGTTTTAAGCGGGCACTTTTATTTGTGCGATAGTTCCTCTAAAATGCGCAATATTTCAGGGAGTAATTGTTTTTTTCGGGATAAAATGCCCGGCAAACTATAAATGTGGGGCTCAATGGGGGGATAGTTCAAATGAACCTCACCTTTAAAGTCAGTTGATAACAGGATGCTATTCTGAGTGGTGATGTCGGTAACCAATAATAATGCCCAGTGAACATTTCTGCTTTGGGCAAATTGTACCAGTGCAGATAACAATGATTCTTTCACTTCATTGATACCATCAAGTGTTATCACCTCAACCTGTGATATAGCTACCGCGATACCATATTCTTCATAGATTTTACAATCATTGCTTACCGCATATATGGGATCAATGGTTTTCAAACTTTCGGTTGAGGATAAAAGCTTTTGCCCATAATCGTTGTAGTTAATACCAGCTATCGCTGCCAATTCTTCTAATGATTTTTTGTCAGTTTCAGTAGTTGTGGGTGATAATAGCATGGTGGTATCAGATAGTATGCCACTGCATAGCAGAAGTGCGATATGCGGTTCAGGTTTAACATTGTTATATTTAAAAAGTTCATAAACCAGTGTACAGGTACTTCCCACTGGTTTGGAATACACAAATATTGGGGTTGTGGTTTTTAAGCTTCCCAACCGGTGATGGTCAATAATTTCAATAATTTGAGCGGTTTGAGCTCCATCAACTGCTTGTGATAATTCATTGTGATCTACAAGGATTACCTTTTTTGCATAGTGCTTGATAATGTCCGAACGGGTAATAATCCCTTTCAGGATAGTATTGTCACATACGGGTAGTCCCCGGTATTCATTAAGCAACAGTTGTTCGCGTGCCTGCTCTACTGGCAAATCCGGGGATATTGTATCAGCATCTTGCATAATAGAATGACATGGTATGCTTAACGTTAACATTCGCAAGGTATTGTAGGTATCTATTTCGGAAAGATAAATACATCCTTTATAGTGAGTAGTGTCATAGGTAAAATCATTCACTCCGGTAATCAATAGTGCAGCAAAATTATTTTTGATCGCAAATTCAATTATCTCTTTTCTATCGCCTACTAAGAGTACCGTTTTTTCAGGGATAACATTGTGTAGTTCTTCAATAGACCGTGTTGATTCCATAGCTCCAATAACTATTGCTGCTTCAAATTCCTTATCTTTTCCCTGCTGAATAAACCGTCCCGGGATGGTAAGATTAAAATTTTGAGGTTTGAATAAATAAACTGGCTTTGCTATGGATGTTACCGGAAAATAAAATTGAGCAATTTCATTAAAGCTCACAATACCCTTAAACACGTTAGTACTGTCCACTATAGGTATAATACGTATTCTATCCTGCTCAAGATGCTTTATGATTGAATAGAGAGGATCATCAGCATATGCAGTAATAACGTTTTTTGTCATAATATCGTTTACTTTAGGATACACATTGTTGATTAAATCAGGTGGCTGCAATCCAATTTGGTTAAATACAAAACGGGTTTGACGGTTAATATTGCCGCAACGGTATGCCCGATAACGATTGGTAGAATCGACACTATTTTTTAATTGTGCATAACAGTATGCAGCGCAGATTGAATCAGTATCAGGGTTTTTATGTCCAATGACAATAATATCTTCCATGTGATTAACGTTCACCTTCCAGGGTGTATAGTGCTTTAGGATAAACAAGTGCAGTAATGGCATATATCTCCCATGCAAATGCTAAAAAGCCAATATACCCAGGGATTGGCATCTCAAACAATTTTAGGGAGGGTAAAATAGGAACGGTATATATCCATTTTGTTGCTGCCCAGTAATTCCAGAATTCCCATAAATACCCGCAGAGCAAACCGGCTGCCAACAAAGACACGAGTCGCGTGTATTTGCCTACTATAAGGTCAGCATAGATGGAAGGACGATTTAGTAAATAATTAACTGGCTCCAGTAAAAAGATAAATCCTAACCAGGTAAAACCGGCTGTAAACTCACTATAATGAATGTTGGCAGCCCATGTAAGCCAGAAGAATAGATCGGGGTCAGCTGCACGGTTTGTATAATGCATAGAAAAAGGGATGATTGGTATAAAGATAAAGAATAGTCCAATAATAAAGGATACAACAAGGAACGATGATGTTATATGTATAGGTTTAAAAAAAAGTTTAGGCAGTATGGTTGCTATGATTGCATATACCAGCAATACTCCCGGGAAGATAGTGCTGAATGACCAGATATAGCCAAAATATCGGATAGGCAGAGATTGAATGAGTCCCTGATAATGCCAATTAGATAAAAAGATATTGAACCATTCGAACATCCACCAGCAAAGAAATGATAACAGTGATAGCTTTACGATAGTTCGGTTTTTTATTAATGAGCGATTGCTTTTGGCAAGTATTCCATCGGTAAGTAAGATAAGACCTGTCCACAGGGTTGGCGTAGCCCATATTGTAACATGCGAAACATGAAATAGAATGCATAGTTGCATAAAAGCTATGAGCATTATCCCTGTATAAAAATAAAATGGATAGGATTTCATGGTTTTGCCCCCTTAAAATAGTAAAAATAGTTTACCACGTGATAAAAAAATCTCTGAATGTGTTATGTATGCCAGAACTCGTCCAGAATTAATTTTATTGCAGCAGATTTATTTAAGGGATAAAAATGAAAACCCGGAACTCCATACGAACGTAATTGCTGGCACTGCTGTATGGTAAATTCAATACCAACCTTACACATATCATCGGGCTGAGAACATTTCTCAAGCTCCTGTAATAATGAATTGGGAATATCAGGATTACACATTGTTGTGATTTTAGTAAGTTGTGCAATACTGGTTAATGGCATTATGCCAGGTAGGATGGGAATAGTAATGCCTGCTTTTATGGTCTTATCCAAAAATGTATAAAATTTATCATTATTGAAAAAAAGCTGCGTAATGATAAAATCAGCTCCTGCATCTACTTTCTTCTTTAAGTTGGCTATATCGGTATCTAAATCGGGTGCTTCAATATGTCCTTCAGGATATCCTGCTACTCCAATGGTAAAGTGATTCATACTTCTGATAAATGATACCAGTTCGTTTGCATGGGTAAAACCGCCGGGATGAGGTTTAAAATGGGTTTCGCCCATTGGGGGATCGCCCCGCAAGGCTAAAATATTGCTAAATCCCAGTGTTTTCACATAATGAAGATAAGAAACAATGTCATCTTTACTCTGGCCAACACAGGTAAAATGAACAAGTGGTTCAATTGAAAATGATTTTTTTATGCGAATCGCAATCTCAAGGGTTTTATCTCGTGTTGAACCGCCAGCTCCATAGGTTACTGAAATAAAGTCTGGTTTATAGTGCACCATGATCGATAGTTCTTTGAAGAGATTTTCCTCCCCTGATGAAGTCTTAGGTGGAAACACTTCAAATGACAGCAATGGTTTTTTATGTTGTAGACAGACAGCAATATCCATAACACTCACTTTTAATTTTTAATATAGAAAAATGGTGATAAGTTGATTATGGTGATAGTGATTTGTGGCAATAAAAAAATCAATAACAATTGTGTATAAATTTTTTTTGATAGCAATAAATAAATATTAATTTCTTGACAGTAACGATATAATATCAGATACTATCGAACATAATAAGAATAATTATTAAATATTTTTACTTTTTTAGCCGATTAAGTATATGATATCATAGTATTATGGTGAAAAGCAAATACTATTAATAGGTATTAAACGTTTCATAATCTTTTTAAAAAGGAGTCGACAATGAGAAGGGAGGTCAGATCTTTTATATTGTCGCTTGCCATCGGTGGTTTAATGGTAGCAGTCGGTGGAGGCAATATAGTGGTGCAGGCGCAGGAAGCGCAGCAGGCACAACAACAGAAAAAGCAACAAACTGGTTTAGTTGAAGATTGGATGGATGACTTTGAAGCAAGTGAAGATTGGCGGGCAATGGCAACATGTCCAATTGGAGAAACAAAAATCAGGAAGATTCCCGGTAAACCAAGACCAATTGATGAAAATGGCAATGAGGTTAATTATCCTGATACGATAACTGATGAAAATGGAATCACACATGAGAATAAATATGTATTAGGTGTTAAGACTTATTTTATGGATAGAGGTTTTGATAGAGTTGAGGTTTTTCCCCCAAATGAGTATATAGTTCGTGGTAAAGCAAAAGAGATCAAGGTTTGGGCATTAGGACGAAAATTCAGGCATACACTTTTTGTGAAGCTACGCGATTATAAAGGAGCCATTCACAAAATAAAAATTGGAAGATTGGATTTCTGGGGATGGAGAGAGATGTCAGTCATTGTACCGGGTTGGTTGCCACAGAGTCCAGGGTATGCATTGCTCGATAAAAATCTCCATTTTGTTTCCTTCTATGTAGAAAGTGACATTTATGAAGTACCAGGGACGTTTTATTTCTACCTGGATAATTTCAGAGTAATTACTGATCTATCAGAGTTCACTGGTGATGCAAGCATCAGGGATAACTGGTGATAATGAAAATGATGAGCAAATGAGACCTGGAGGCATAAATATGAGATATATACGATTTTCAGCAATTATAGTTGTTATTGTTGGGATGGTGCTTGTGGGATTTTTCCCTGAAAAAGTACAATCCAGGATAGTAACCAATGTGCAACCCGATATTAGCGCAGAGCAATATAGTGCTCTGGTAGTAGAAGATTTTGAAACACAGGCTGATTGGCAATTGGAAACAATTCCGAAAAAGAATCCTGATCCTAAAAAAGACCCTGTGCCGGTGTTAGAGCTTAAATATGTTGATGGTGGCCCTGCAGATCTACTTACAGAAAAGTGGAGCCCAATTAATAAGGGATTAGAAAAGAAAAAATGTTTAGGT
>DAOLVF010000072.1:0-3253 GCA_035420565.1 Spirochaetota bacterium
TGTTATGTACGAACCTCAATCCAATCATATTTTGAGGTTATACGACAGCAAAAGAAGAATTTGCAGTTTTGTAGTTCACCCAATACCAATCATTCGTACATGATTAATGCAGGATGCGCGCGATATTCGCACAATTCGTACCTTGGCGCTGAGATGAGGGGGATTGACAGAAATTACACACGGCAGTTAAAGGCAGGTAAGGTAACAATTTTATCTGAATGGAGTCATGGCACAATGGCTCAAGGGTTTAAAGCAGCGCAGTTAGGATTGCCGGGCGTTTTCAGCAAGCAGCTTTTAGGCTCTGATATGATAAAATATAATCCCTATGTAAAGGTTATGCAGAATCCAATGCGCAGTGACCCCGACCCTGTTGCGTATATTCCCGCAATATACCCTGATGTATCTATTATACATGTACATGCGGCAGATAAAAAAGGGAATGCACGGTTTTTTGGTCCGGCAATAAACGACATTGCAATGGCAGCTGCTACTCGCAAGCTTATAATTACCGCTGAAGAGATAGTTCCAGAAAGTGATATCAGGAATAATAATAAAGGCGTATCTATTCCTGCTATGTATGTTGATGCAGTGGTTGAACTTCCGTATGGTGCTGTCCCCGGGCAGATGCCTGGATGTTATTACTGGTCACGACAGTGGTGGGAAATGGCTTTCAGGTTTGGAATGAAGTCAGATGAAAATTTCCAGAAATTTCTTGATTACTGGGTATTCGGCGTTAAAGATCAATACGAATTCATTGAAAAGTTAGGTGGATCAAAGTGGATTGCTGAATCACGAAGATTAACCAAAGCCGAAGAATATGATAATGAAGATGAAGGTGTTGATTTCAATTATGAAGAATTTCAGGGTGATTGGCCAGAAGATATCACCAAGATGAAATTTTATTAAAATGTATAATAACTATAAACTATTACTATTTGAACATAAGGAGGAATTATGGGTAATAGATCAGATAAACCAATGAATCCGCTGGAATTGTTAGCATATGTATTAGCAAAAGAGATTAAGGATCATGAAGTTGTGTATATTGGAACTGGATTACCAATGGTAGCGGGTATTCTGGCTCGCAAAACTCATGCTCCCAATATAGTACTTGTTTATGAATCAGGTGCTCAGGACCCCATGGAAGGTGGCATGCCATGGTCGGTGGGTGGTCCTGCAACATGGCGCAAATCACCGTTAATATTGGAGATGTCGTATTCATTTGGTCAGATTTATAATGGTTATGTTGACAAGGCATTTTTAGGCTTTGCACAGATAGATATGTATGGGAATGTTAACACTCACATGATTGGGAAAGATTTTTTAAAACCTGATCATAGATTAACAGGTTCAGGCGGCAATAATGATCTTTCTTCGCTTGCTGAAAACATGATCCTTGTTGGATTGCAGTCACCTCAAAAGTTTGTTCCAAGGGTTGATTTTATTACTTCGCCAGGATTTATTGACGGTGGTGATAGCAGGCAGAAAGCAGGTTTACTGGGCAAAGGTCCTGTAACAGTAATTACGCAGGCTGCAGTGTTTGATTTTGAACCAGAAACCAAGCGAATGCGTGTAAAATCATTGCATCCTGGTGTATCTTTTGATTTATGTCAGCTTGCATGTGGATTTGAGCTTGTTAAACCAGCAGGTGACATACCGGTAACTGAAGTTCCATCAAAAGAAATTCTGGAAATAATACGAAATGATGTAGACCCCCGGGGAGTATTTACCTCTATTCCCGGTATGTAATTACCATAACAGTTGCAGGATTAGTTTACAATCCTGCAACTGTACTCTATTTTTATTATATTGCCTATTTTCCAAAAGCCAATTTGATTACCTCGTAAGCGCCATTGTAAATACCAATACTTTTTGCTTTGATAATATTATTGCAATACAGTGTCAGTAAATCATCATCATAGATTAATAAATCCATTGCTTGCAATGTATGCTGTACGGTTTCACATTCCACAGTACTATCGCCAATCTCAGCGCCTCGTATTGCTCCCCACATTTCATGCCCACCTACATGGGCAACAAACAGCTTGGGAACTGGATAAAATGCCAGCTCACTTGGCTTGGTTATAAGACAATCGCATACTCTCATGAGTATATTGGTGGCATAAACGGCTGAAAAAATATCTTCATTATATACAATGTGCAATCCGGGTACATCCCTTGTGGTTAAAGTGTTGACCAGTTTTTCAGTTTCCGCCCATTGTGTATAGGAAGTCTTTGGAACTCTGGGACTAAATCCGGTATTAAGTATCATATCAAAAATAGCTTTGTGATCACCGGTGTTGATGATGAGTGTTAATTTTTCATTTTCAAGAAGTGGGATGCAGTGCATGATAATATCCATGCATAACTTTTGCTGAGCGCCAGCCCCTCCAATGCTTAATAAAAATCGTCGCGGCTTTTTATTTTTAAGCCTGGTTAAACGAGCATTGCAATCCTTTTCAACATTGGCAACCAGTTCATGATCAACGTAGTGACCGGTGTAATAAATATCATCTTTTGGCATTGGATTGAGTATTTGGTTTTTTTTACCCATATTTTTTAAGGTTCGATAACCAAAATATGCTGATGGAGTTTGTACTGTATGAATGGCACCTTCGGAAAGATGAAGTGCAAGAGGCCAATTATCGGGGATCATATTAATGACTTTTTTTGTACCGGCATGGACAGCAGCCTGCGATGCCCATGCATGCGTTGCAACAAATGGTACAGATTGCGGCAAATTTTGGTATATATTGGCAAATAGCTGAGTCATTGCCTGGTCAGTAGCATTATATGTTAGCTTTTTAAATCCAATGGCAGTAAGATGCTCCCAGTATAACTTGTTAAAAAGATAAAATTGCTGTGACAAGCGTGAACCAAATGAATACAGGTTATCCATATGTTTGATGATTTTTGCACCGGCTGTATCAAATGATAAAAGATCAAACCAGTATGGGACAATCCCCATTGAATGAGCTGCTGAAGCAATTGCCATAGCAATACGATAATGACCATATCCCATGCGTATGGTACCAATAATAATAGATTTTGATTTTGCTATTTCAGAACCTTCTTCCTGTGAAACAGTGTATAGATTACAATATTTTTTTAAGATAGGATTGGGTAGTGCCGACAATTCATAGCGATCATTGGGGTTAAAGCCAAATTTTTTTGCAAAGCGTGCTTTTTGTTTCATTGCTTTATTATAGGTGTGTTTGGGGATGGGATTTCCAAAGATGGAAAGTGACCTATC
>DAOLVF010000072.1:3353-6787 GCA_035420565.1 Spirochaetota bacterium
TTTATCAATAAAATGGATAGAGTTGGTGCTGACTTTTACGAAGTTGTTTCTCAGATGGATAGATATCTTGATGCCAACCCTGTTCCATTCCAGATTCCCATTGGTGTTGAAGACAGCTTTGAAGGCTGCATTGATCTTGTTGAGCAACGGGCGATAGTTTTCAGGGAAAACGAGCGGTTGATTGTGGATATACCGGATGATTATAAAGGAAAAGCAAAGGAAGCGCGTAAACATATTATTGAAAAGCTGGCTGATTTTGATGATGAGATTATGGAGCTTTATCTTGCAGAAAAAGAGATGCCATCTGAACTGATAAAAAAGACAGCCCGAGAAGCTACATTAAAGATGCTTATCACGCCTGTATTTTGTGGTGCTGCATATAAAAATAAAGGTATTCAACTTTTGCTTGATGCAGTTGTTGATTATCTTCCATCTCCTGTTGATAGTGGAGCGATAGTTGGTATTGATGTTGATTATCCTGAAAAAACTCATACGCGTCACCCTTCGACACATGAACCATTTGCTGCATTGGCATTTAAACTAATCAACGATCTCTATGTTGGTCAGCAAACATTCATACGTATATATTCTGGAAAATTACAAAGTGGCATGCAGGTATATAACTCTACCAAGGGTAAATATGAGCGTATTGGGCGTATCATGCGAATACATGCAAAAGAACGAGAAGAAATTTCAGAAGCGGGAGCGGGTGAGATAGTAGCATTAATTGGGCTTAAATTTACCAAAACAGGCGATACCCTCTGTGATACAAATAATCCGCTATTGCTTGAATCGATATATGTTCCACCATCAGTTATTGATTTACAGGTTATGCCTGCTTCAAAAAAAGAAGAAGAGAAGCTGGGGATAGCTCTCCATAAATTAGCCACTGAAGATCCATCATTTAATGTGCGCGTTGACGAAGAAACAGGTGAAACGATAATATCAGGGATGGGTGAACTCCATTTAGAGATTATGGTTGATAGGCTCAAAGAAGAATTTGGACTTAATGTACAGGTTGGCGAGCCTTCCGTTGCATTCCGAGAAACAATAACTGCTGAAGCAGAACAGGAAACAAAATTTGTTAAGCAAACCGGTGGTAAGGGTCAGTATGCACATTGTGTTATGCGAATAGAACCAAATCCCGGGAAAGGATATGAATTTATAGATCATATAAAAGGTGGAGCAATACCCAATGAATTTATTCCTTCAATTCAGAAGGGAATACATGCAGCAATGGAAGAAGGTATATTGGCTGATTTTCCTGTTGTTGATGTCCGGGTTGTGTTGCTTGATGGTAGTTTCCACCCGGTTGATTCATCTGATATGGCATTTAGAACATGTGCATCGATATGTTTTAAAGAAGCATTTATGAAAGCTAAACCTATATTGCTTGAACCACAGATGAAAATAGAGGTTAACACCCCTGATGAATATATTGGCGATGTTATTGGTGATTTGAATAGGCGAAGGGGTAAAGTAGAGTCAATGCGTCGTTTTAGAAAGGGTGCCCAAAAGGTCAATGGTTTTGTTCCACTCATGGAGATGTTTGGGTATGCAACAACATTGCGAAGCCTTTCAAGTGGAAGGGCAAATTATGCAATGGAATTTGATAAATATGTTGCGCTGCCTAAAGAGATGCAGGAGAAGGTGCTTGCAAAAATCAAAGAAAAAAAGCGAAGACAATCAGCATAAGATACATAACACAGGGCATCCTCATGGGATGCCCTGTGAATAATAGGCTATGAATGTTCATATCCCTTGATAAGAAAATAGCTAATCTTATCATAAAACAAAATAATCCTGTTATTAATCTCCAGCATTGTGTACACTTCCAGTGGTGAATGCAATATATTTTTTTCAATTGCCTGAATCCAGATACATTTTCTGCTAAGAGCTATGGCACTCAATATATCCTTTAAGGATATATTTTCTTTTTTTAACTGTTTTCCCATGATATAAAATTCCCTGAAATTTTTCCATATCCTATTGCCGGTTAGCCATAGTTTTATTGTATGCAACGCCATCTGATGGATAAAAATCAAAAAATGAAAAATATTATTATTAACATTGGGCATCTCACGTTTCCACTGCTGGGTAAACAATTCAATTTCATCATCAATCATTGATGCAATGATGTTGGCAATAAATGTATATTGTTTTGATTTTTCTCTGGGGATATCATGATGGGTGGTTATATCAGGTTGGATAGTTTTTAATGAATCAATCATTGTCCATATATCTTTATATAAATCAATAAATTTATGCAAAGCTTTTTCGTTGGATTCCCATGCCAGTTGCGGGTAATTATCAAGGGAAAAAAATTTTGCATCAGCAGCATCATCACCCGGTTTATATGTTTCAGAAAGTTGTTGTACTTCAAATGTTATGATTGCTAAATCACCATAAAAGTAGTTTGAAACAGTATCAACATCAATAATACGAACTATCTCACCATTAACACCTGCTTCTTCTTGTAGTTCGCGCAGAGCTGCCTGTTCAATTGATTCTCCGGATTCAGCAAACCCAATTGGTAAACACCACATATCTTTATATGGTTCGTTTTTCCTTAGCACAAGAAGTACTTCACGGTTTTTATTAATGACAATACATGATGCAACGGGAAGCGGATTTTCATAGAATGTAGTGTTGCAATTATCGCAGTGATCGCGATATTTTTCATCAATAAAACGGGCCGTTATGGGTGCACCGCAAAAGCTGCAGTAGATGCGTTTTTTCTTCATAATTGAGTTCCTTATAAAACAACAAAATATACTTCACCATGGTATAATACCTATTTTATTGCTTTTTATTCACTATCAATTTTACACGTATTGTACCATCAATAAAATTATTCATTAATGTGCTTAACGGGATTGCGAGCAATAAATATTGCATCATCCTTGTTGACAATAAAATCCTTATATGATGATACATGCCATCGTAAACGATTATAAAAATCATTGATTAATGCATCATATTCATCCCTATCTAACAAAGCAATATCCTTGAAAAATAAATATTGTTTTTTGTGTATATAGCTTATACAGTGGTCAATGTCTGAAGATTTAAATATAAGATTATTGGGATATCGCAGATACATAATATAATCAAAGTATGGCTGAAGCTGCACAAAACCATTTTCAGCAGAGAATGATTTAAATAATTTTGCTATATGGAGAGAGCTATCGCTTAGCGGTATAACATGGTGAATACTTTCAATAAAAATAGATGTGATTTGTGAAAGGGTTAATTCACTATGGGTAAGTGCTATAAATGTTCCATCATTTGTAAGGATACGTGCGATGTGGTTTATTAAATCAGGGAAAAAGTACAGTGAATAACTTGCTATAATGCAATCGTATGTTTTATCAGGAATATTGCAGATTATATGTGCAGAATCTTCTATAAATTGTGCATTGTATCCGCTTTGT
>DAOLVF010000072.1:6887-10971 GCA_035420565.1 Spirochaetota bacterium
GTTATTTCGCCTTTTTCCTGAGTAAATTCATTGGGAAGTAAAGTAAACTTCTTAATTTTTTCAACCTGACCCAAATTTTTTGTTAATTCATCAATCCTTTCCCGATAAAATTGTATAACTGCGGGATGTTTGATAAGGTCTTCGTGTGATGTGAATGGAATATTATTACTTTTAGCCCAATTTTTAAGTGGCTCAAAGGCAGGAACAATTAATGCAGATACAAATTTTCTGCCATCACCAATTGCAGCAACCTGTTCAAAATAAAAATCTTCATTGAGTAAGGTTTCAATTTGCTGAGGAGCTATGTATTTACCACCTGATGTTTTGAATAGGTCTTTAAGTCGGTCGGTTACGGTAATGAATCCGTCGCTGTCAATAAATCCAACATCTCCAGTTTTTACCCATCCATCCGGTGTAAAAAGGGCTTTTGTGAGTTCTGGTTTATTCCAATATCCCTGTGTCATGCTGGGGCCCTTAGCCTGTATTTCACCTTCGTCTGAGATTCGTACCTGCATCAGGGGAACAACCGGGCCGCAGGTGCCAAATTTATTGCGATGTGGATTGGATACACATATCACAAAACATTCGGTTAAACCATATCCCTGTAAAATGAATACACCCGCTTTAAAGAAAAATTCGCTGATTTCACCAGAAAAGGCAGAACCACCGCAATTAAATACTTTATTCCTTCCACCAAAAATATCTCTGATTTTATGCAGTACCAGTTTGGTGGCTATGGCATGTTTTAGCCTTAATCCCAGTGGGATGGATTTATTATCTTTTTTTAAATACTGATAGTTGCCGCCAACCTCAAGAGCCCAGTTGAATATCTTTTGTTTAGCAGGTGGTGAATTCTTAATACCATCCATGATGGTAGCATGAATTTTTTCCCACATTCGTGGAACGCTGCACATGAAATGGGGACGAGATTCTTTCAGAAAATCCAGTAATGCTTTTGTATCGTGGCAGTAATCAACCTGCGCATTGTTGCACAATATAAAATAACTCCATGCACGCTCAAAAACATGTGATAAAGGTAAAAATGCAAGGTTTACATCAGTGGGTTCAACGGTAATATGGTATCCTGTACCAAACAGCATTGCAAACCAATTTTTATGGGTAAGCATAACCCCTTTTGGCTCGCCGGTAGTTCCTGATGTATAAATCAGGGTGGAAAGATCATCGCTCTGTACTTTTGATAATCGCTCCTGTAGCTGAGCATCCAATCCAGAATTTTTCCCTAATTGAATAAAATCATCAAAGAGCATTACTTTATCACTGTTGACTATGTTAGTATTTCTATCAAACACTATAATCTTTTCCAGCGTTTTGCAATTGTCAAATACACTCATTGCCTTGTCATAGTGTTCCTGTTTTTCAACAAAAAGAATCCGGATGCCGCAATCGTTGACAATATATTCCAATTCTTTGGCTGAGTTGGTAGCATACACCGGTACAGAACATGCCCTGATGGTAAAGCATGCATAATCTACAACAGCCCATTCAACTCTGTTGTTTGAAAAAATACCAACAAACTCAAACTCCTTAACGCCCAGAGATAGCAAACCTTTTGCAGCAGCTTTTATTAAATCACCAAACTGCTTCCATGTAAATGCTTCCCATGTGCCATACGCTTTATGACGCACTGCAATCTTTGAATCACCAAACTTTTCAGCACGATCAAGTGCCATGAGTCCAAGGTGCTTCTGGCGTTTTAAATATTCTTCAAATTCTTTTTCATAATTGACATTTTCATGCTGAGCCATATAATTACCTCCGATAGTTTCATCTCATCCATATCAATTATTTCGACTGGATGGTATTCAATAACTGTTATGATTATATCAAATATTATGCCTGAAATCTTTCAAGTGTATACAATTGAAAGTTCGCTATATTTCAATGTTATAACTATAAAATTTTGAGTAATATATGGCTGAGTCTATTTTACATTTTTTTATGTTTTATGGCGCTGCGTTTTCGGTGATTATTGCTATAGGTCAGCTTTTACAAAAGAAAAGTGAAACCATCAACAGGATTTATGCATTTTCATTTTTAGGGCTGGGGATTTGGTTGTTACAGATTTCCATATTTTCTTCAGGGTTATTTGATGGCACTGCCGTTGGTTACTATGTGTGTATCTTTTCCATACCCATTGTATTTACCGTTCCGCCGCTTATGGTAATACGCTATACATGGATAATGTCAAGTTTGTTTAACTTTCAAAAAAAATATTACCTCTTATTTTCACCAGTAGTGGTTTCGTTACTATATATAATGATCCAATTTTTTATCGATAGTGACTGTGGATATACCTGTTTTCCTGCATTGCCCATTCTTAGCCATACATTTAATGAACTATCGCTCTATGATACAATATTGTACCTGTTTTTTATCTTCCCCAATATCTATCTCATTTCATTTATGTCGCAGAACCTTTTTATGACGTCGTATATATGGAAAAAGAGCAATTGGAACAAAGTACCAGGCGTTTCACGCTGGGGATACATCTTTGCGATGTCAATAGTTATTTCAAATATTGTATATGTTATAGGAGTGTTTATATCGTTAAGGGTGGTTGAGTGGGCAGTAATTTTAGCCAATACAGCCATGACGTTTGTATATCTGGTAACACAGCGTCTTCCCGATTATAATAAGTTGCTAAAGAATGAAGCCTTAAAAGCACGTTATGAGCGTTCACGAATCAAAGGATTGGATGTTGATAGTGTTATACAACGGCTTTATGAGATAATGGTAGATGAAAAGGCATTTGCTGATGAAGAGCTTAGCCTGCCTGACCTGGCACGAGATTTAGGTATAACAGTACATCAGCTTTCTGAAATTTTAAATGAGCATATTAAGAAGAATTTTAATACATTTGTGAATGAATTCAGGGTAAAAGAAGCTCAAAAGCTTTTAGTTGATGAACCAGATCGTTCAATCATTTCGATTGGTTTTGCAGTTGGGTTTAATTCCAATACAACTTTTTGTACGGTTTTTTCTAAGATGACAGGTGTTTCGCCAAATCAATTCAGAAAGGATAATATAAAAAAAGATGAATAATAGTATACCTTTTCATGTTCATTTGTTTCCTGACAAGATGTTTTATGCTGTTTGGAAAAAAATTTTCTAAGATTATAACCGGGATGTATTACAACTTTTATAATCCTAAAAACTGAATGCCAATGCCACACAGTAAAATGGTGAAACCAGCTATAATGTCTTCAAAAACAAAATATTTATTGACTTCTGTAATATTATTTATTACACTGAACTATAAATTATTTAAACTGGTGAAGTATATGAGAGAAATATTGACAATAAGTATTGACTCAAAATTAAAAGAAAAAGTCGAAAAAGCTGCTGAAAAATTTAATGTTTCAAAGAGTGAATTAGTCAAAAAAGCAATTGAAAAGTATATCTTACATGAGGAATTTCAAGAAATTAGATCAATGTTGATACCCTTTGGCGAAAAGGCAGGTTATTTTACTGATGAAGACATATTTAAAGATTTTTCATGAAAATTGTATTAGATACTAATGTCATTTTATCTGCTTTTATTACTCAAGGATTATCTTCTCGAGTTATAGATATTTGTATTGATAAGCATCAACTTTTCATCTCCCAATGGATAGTTAATGAAGTAATTGAAAAATTAAATACGAAATTTAAAACTCCTAAAAAAGAACTTAAGCGAGTAAAGGATTTTTTATTAACTGCATTTCGTTTTATTCAACCTGA
Organism: Spirochaetota bacterium; assembly: GCA_035420565.1. Taxonomy (GTDB): domain Bacteria; phylum Spirochaetota; class UBA4802; order UBA4802; family UB4802; genus UBA4802. The sequence goes on from DAOLVF010000072.1 coordinate 10,629, forward strand.
AGGTGAAATGCCAGATTTATGTAAAGATAAAGATGATAACAATATTTTATATCTTGCTCAATATATTGATGCTGATTTAATTATAACAGGTGATAAAGATTTGTTGGAATTAAAAATCATTAAAAAGTCCAGGATAATTAATCCTCGGACATTTATGGAAAAGTATCATAACATGCATTAATTATGATGATGGGCGCTCAAATTGCTTGACATCAGCTTTTTAATGCAGGGGAATCATAAATGATTTTCATTTCAAACAGAAGAATTGATGTTATACCTGCTGTTTACAATTGAGACCTCTGAACAAATCTTTAAAAAAATGCTTGCAATAGAAAAATAAGAG
>DAOLVF010000073.1:0-6390 GCA_035420565.1 Spirochaetota bacterium
GAAATTTTACAGCTTTGCAATGCCTGTTTTATGTATTGCTCTTCGTTGCCGGTATGTGGTGGTTTATTAAAGGGAATAAAGATGTTATGGGTATCCATAGTTTTAAATTATTTTATTATTGTTATCGTAGTTAATATACTACTATCTATTCCATTTCAACTTTAATAAGTTCATTAATACTATTAATGCAGTCAACCATATTATTGTATGAATCAAATTTTAAAAATACAATCCCAAATTTGTGAGTTAAATAATCCGTAACAGTTTCGCCGGTTGTGTACCATTCAAATTTTTCCAATATGTTATTGTTTATTTCATGGCTATAGACTATCTTCTTTACGATACCACATTTATTAGGCATTATACAATGGCGTATAAAATTACCATTAATTGGTGATTGCTGTATACCGGTAATATCTAAACCTGCAAAAGCGCGGACAATATATTCAGAGTATGGAATACCGGTAGCATACTCAACCAGTTTAAGGTATAAGTCGCCGGGTGGTCTTCTGCATATTTCAGTTATGTAAGGTTTATCATCTTTTAAAATAAATTGCGTGTGGAAAATACCATCATGTAAAGAAAGAATTTCCGCCATTTTTTGATACACAGCGCAAAGCTGTTGAATAGCTTGTTTGGGTACACTTCCTGGACAGTATGCGCCAGCAACAAGATATTTGTTTAAGTAATAGTATTCGTTGTCAAAAAAATAGAAGGCTACCTTTTTGTTTTTTAAAAACACAGAAAGTCCATGATATGATCCGTCAATAAATTCTTCTATTACTATTTTTTTTTGACGGGAAATAGATAGTGCTTTAATAATGGCTTGTTTTGCTTCATCATACGTTGCTATTCTGGATATACCTTTCCCTCCTGTTAAATCAACAGGCTTTACTATGAGCGGCAATTGTAATGCTTCTATTGATTGCAGTGCATCTTCAACATTATCAAAGTTTGCTGCAACAGGCGATGGAAAATTATATTGTTTCATAAATTCGCGAAATTTGTTTTTGTAATGAATTGTTCTGGTTACTTCAAGAGTATCAAATGTTTTAAAGCCAAGTTTTTCAGCAACATACGAACAGGTTATTGCCGAAAAGTCATTGCAACAGGGGCATAGCGCATCAACTTTCTCATCAATGGCTATCGATACTATTTGTTCCATATTGGAGTAATCCGCTTTAATGTATTTATCAGAGTATTGGTGTCCTAAATCTTCTTCACGCGTGCCAGTAGTAATAACAAAATAGCCCAATTTTTTTGCTGCTAAAATTAATGGAATATCTGAATGGCTTCCTCCTGCTATCAATAACTTTTTCATTGTTTGATTCCTGATTTTTAAGCTATAAGCATCAATATTGTTTTACAATATCAGCAATTTTAAAGGCTAACTCAACAGATTGCTCTGCATTAAGCCTTGGATCGCATAATGAAGTGTAGTTGTTATCTAAATCTTCTTCTGATAAAGCACGCAATCCACCAATGCATTCAGTTACATTATCGCCAGTCAATTCTATATGGATGCCTCCCGGGATAACTTTTTCATGTATACAAATTTCCCAGAATGATTCAATTTCTTTTACTATGTCTTCAAAACGCCGCACTTTGCGATTATATTTATTAACATACGTATTACCATGAACTGGATCGCATATCCATACCACATTATTTTTTTTGCGTTTAATATGTTTTATTAAAACTGGAAGTTGTTTGTTTATTGTAGGTATACCAAAGCGAGTAATAATGCATATTTTTCCTTGTTCATTAGCAGGATTAAGTTTATCAATTATACAAATTAAATCTTCATCGTTATAATCCGGGCCAACTTTAATACCAATAGGATTATTGATCCCACTCAAAAATTCAACCTGAGAACTATCGCAATGACGGCTTCTGTTGCCTAACCACAACATATGAGCACTGGTATCATACCAATCACCGGTGGTTGTATCAATCCTTGTAAGTGCTTCTTCATATTCAAGTATTAAAGCTTCGTGTGATGTATAAAAGTTTACTTCATTAAATTGAGGATTATTTACATCCAGCCCCAATGCTTTCATAAAGTTAATTGCTTTTGTTATGTTTATAACAATTTCAGAATATTTATCCATTATAGGAAAATTTTTGAAGTAATGCTTTTGCCAATCTGTGATTGACTGAAGGGATGCGTATCCTCCCTTTGTAAATGCTCTTATTAAGTTTAATGTTGCTGCTGATTTATAATAAGCTTCCAATATCCTTTTTGGGTCATGTTTACGATATTCCTGTGCGGGCAAAAAGCTATTGATCATATCACCTCTGTAAATTGGCAATTGAACATTATCCACTATTTCAAATTCATTTGAACGTGGTTTTGCATATTGACCCGCAATTCTTCCAATTTTAACCACTCTTTTATTTGTGATGTAAGTTATAATCATGGACATCTGTAAGATAATACGTATGAGATTATGGATTCTGGGTCCCTGACAATCTACAAAACTTTCAGAACAGTCACCGCATTGTAGCAAAAATGCATCTCCCCTTGATATGTCAATTAAGTCTTTTTTCAGAGATCTGGTTTCACCAGCAAATACCAATGCCGGCAGTTTGCTTAATTCCTGTAAAACATCTGCTAAAAGTCCGGTGTCATACCAATTGGCTTTTTGGTAATAATTAAAATTTTGCCATGATTTTTTTGTCCATTCAGTATACATACTTTTTATTTAGATGCTTTTACCATGTAGTGTAGTGTAAATTTATTTTGTTTATCATAACCATCGATACAATTAAGAATTATTGGGATAAGCAGTACAAATAAAAGATATGAAATGATTTCAAAAGGTAGCAGTAAAATTCGTATTATTTTGCTTTTTATTGTCCAGAACAAAGCTTTAGGCAAAAAGGTAATTCTGTTTGCCAGATAGCTGAAATAACCTGATGTTGGTTTGATATCATTAATGAAAAAATGGGCCTTTTCCAGCAAGTATGATATCCCGTAATTTGTATAGCGAAAATAATCGTATGGTTCTTGATGCAACCACCATCCCTGCGGTACAGTAAGGTACAATGAACCGCCAGGTTTTAAAACTCTATAAAATTCAGAAATTACATTGAATGGTTCTTTTACATGCTCCAGAACATTTATACAAATAATACTGTGGAAGACATTATTTTTAAATGGCAATGTTTCAAGATTACTCAATACATCTAATTTGCTATAGTCCCAGTTTATATCGCCTACACTAAGGTCAGTGGCAATATATTTTTGTTTATTAAAGAAGCCTTTATAGTGGCACTGCCCGGCACCTGCGTCAAGGATATATGATCCTTCCGGTGACTCCTGTGAGCATTTATAAATAAATTCTTTTCGTTTAAAGGTGTCAGGATCGATCATCTTATTTATAAAATCAGGAAGCTGTGATAAAGATAGATTGTTTAGGTGTGATAGTAATTTATTAATAATCATAGCAAGCCAACTTTGAATTTTAATAATAACATTGTTGTTACAAATTAATCTGGTAAAAAATATAAAACAGTTTCGGTAATCCCTTCGGTATAATGGCGTAAATATACTTTATATGATTTATTAATGGATAAAACTTGCTCAGGAATTTTCCATAAATCATCAGGTTTGTGATATGCGCACACCGCCAATGATGGCTGGTAATTTTTAATAATTTTTTCACAACCTTCCAGTACACTTGACTCATAACCCTCAACATCCATTTTAATATACTGGATAGGTTCAAAAATGATATTGTCAAGCCTATCTACATAAATTATTTTTGTACCACTAGAATCTATCTTTGAACTTGACCCATTAATACAAAAATTTGTATTACCTTTAGCGTTTGACAATCCCATTTCATAATACTGTATTCCTGAAAAATCTTTCAACAGTTCTTTTGCTATTTCCATATTTGTTATGTCAGGTTCAAAAAAATATATATGTTTATAATGAGGATTTCTTTTTATAAATTCACGGCTTGTAAATCCATCAAATCCACCTATATCAACAAATACATCACATGTTGCAATATTCAGTATTGCATCAAAGTATTGTTGATCCTGAATGTTTTTAAAACCATGCATATTAGATAAATCATACGACAGTCTGAAATTTATTATCTTTTCAAATTCTTGTTTGGATTGTTCATCAGATAAAATAGAATATACCCATTCATACTTTGATCTATTATTGTCAAAGTCTTGAATAAAACCATCCCAGAAGGTAACATTTGGGAGCTTTAAACGCGAGTATTTATAAAAGGCAAAATAATCAAGATGTTCAACACCCTGTTCATTTAATTTATTTTTGGCTGTCAGAGGCCTTCCTAATATTACTACATTTACAACTAAAGCGTTTTTTGGTATTGTTTCAGTTTTATAAATTGGTTTCCCTAAATGTACTGTAGTTGTTGTATAATCATCAATAAAACCGTCAATATCCATTGCTTCTGCAATCGAATTGGCAAACTCATTAATTCCAAAAATCAACTTTGGTTGCTTTGAATGTTTAAACTTTTCACAAAAATCTATTACTTCATAATTGATATTTTGTTTATGCACTGGAATCATATAACTTCTTCCAATTTTATGAATGCTTTTTCTTTTGCTGAAAGGTTTATCGTATTTAAAAGGTTTAATCCTTCAAGTGCGATATCTATATCAAAAGTATAATTTACAGGAGGGTCTTCGTGCTGTTGATAATGTTGCAATGTATCAGCAATATCTTCATATAAATTTGCAAAAGCTTCAATAAAACCTGCAGGATGTCCTGCCTTAAACCGGTTATACCGGGGTAAACATGTTACCTCAACAAGGTTGCTTACACGATCAACTATCTGTATGTTCCCCTTGTTATCACATACTATAAGCTTTTCAGGTTCCATTTGATACCATTCAGCCGAACCATAAGTGCCAAAAATTCTTAATCGCAATCCATTCCTGTGTCCACAGGCAGATTTACTGTACCACATGTTGCATATCATGTTATCCGAATATTTAATAATGCTAATAACATTATCAACTACCTGTTTAAAATGACCAAAAGAATTTTCAACGGCAACAACCTCTAATGGTTTTTTTTGTGTTAAGAAATAAATTAAACTATGCAGATGTACTCCCAGGTCAAGGGATACAGTAGGTATATCATAATCTTTTTGTCGCCATGGTTGGGGGTATATTGGGCTACCATTTTTATCAACTTTTATAAAGGTTTCCTGCGGCATTTCAATGTGTATTTGGTTAATATCCCCTAATATTCCCTTGTTTATCATATGTTTTAATTCTCGTATCATGGGGTAACCTGTGTAATTAAAGGTTACTGTTAAAAAGTTTTTATATTTATGTATTAGCTGTTTAATCTTTTTACCTTCTTCCAGCGAAGAAACAAGTGCTTTTTCACATATTATTGCATACTGATTTTTTATTGTCTCTTCTAAAATTTCATAATGCGATGGGGTTGGGGTTAAAATAACAATGGCGTCAATTTTATCTTTTTCATTCTCTAAAAGATCTTTCCAGTTAAAATATAATCTTTTTTTGTCCATATTAAAGTATTCAGCCGTTTGTATATTTATATCATTATGTCTGCTAAAACAGCCCGCCACAAGTTTAAAGTGCCCATCCATTTGTGATGCTATCTTATGGGTAATACCAACTGCCGAATTTAGTCCACCGCCTATAAATCCAATAGTAAAGGTTGTATCCATGTAATTATTCCTTAAATGTTGTAGCTGCTATTATATATAAAGGCCTGTTTTTTGCTTCATCATATATTTTATTAAGGTATAAACCAATAATACCCATGCAGGCAATAATAATACCACCAAGAAAAAAAATTGAAACCATCAAGCTTGTCCACCCGGTTACAGGGATTGAAAAGATATAAAATTGTATAACAAGAAAAATAGCATATAAAAATGAGAGAAACGATAACACAAAGCCTGATGTTAAAAACAATTTCAATGGTTTATCAGAATGTGATATAATGCTGTCAAGAGCTAATGTAAATAATTTTTTAATGCTATAGCTTGATTTACCTTTCTTTCTGTTGGAATGCTCTATAGCAATTTCAATCCTTTTAAACCCTACCCAGATTGCAAACAAACCAAATGAACGGGTATGCTCTTTAAAACTCTTTATACTATTAATAACTTTATGGGAGTATATGCCAAAATTACTGATGCTTCCATCTATATTTGTATCAGTTAGATACGAGTAGATTGTGAAAAATAGTTTTGAGGTAATCTTTTTTATAAATGTATCTTTCCTTTCCACTCTCTTTCCCACTACAATATCGTATCCTTCCTGTGCCTTATTATACAATTTAACAATCTCTTCGGGTTGGTCCTGTAAATCAGCATCCATAACCACCACCCATCTGCCTTTTGCAAAATCAAGCCC
>DAOLVF010000073.1:6490-10689 GCA_035420565.1 Spirochaetota bacterium
ACATACCATTGAACGGTAGTAAACAAACTATCTTCAAAATTTTCACGTGCCTTCCAGCCAAGCTCTGTTTCAATCTTTGTGGGGTCAATAGCATAGCGCTTATCATGCCCCGGACGGTCTTCAACATAGTGTATTAAATCGGCATACGAGGATATGGTACGCTTACCCTCATTGATTATTGAATTGTTATGCACGGGATACATGCTGTCAAGCAATGAACATATTTTTTTTGCAATGGCATTGTTGTCATGCTCATTATGCCCGCCGATGAGGTATGTTTGTCCCGCTTTGCCTTTATGAAAAACAACATCAATCCCTTTGCAATGATCAAGCACATATAACCAATCCCTGACATTTTTGCCATCGCCATATATGGGTATGGGATTTCCATGTAACGCATTTCGTATGATGGTGGGAATAAGCTTTTCATCGTGCTGCTTTGGACCATAGTTGTTTGAGCAATTGGTAATAACGGTATTTAATCCGTAGGTGTGGTGATAGGCTCGCACCAGCATATCACCGGATGCCTTGCTGGCGCTATAAGGACTGTTGGGGGCATAGGGCGATAGTTCTGTAAAATAGCCGCTACTGCCAAGCGAGCCATACACTTCATCGGTTGAAATATTATGGAAGCGACAGTTCCGGTAATCATGTTTATAGACAAAAGGTTTTTCCATCCACGAGCGATAGGCACACTGTAAAAGAGCGTGCGTCCCAACGATATTGGTGGTAATAAAGTTCTCGGCATCTTTGATGGAGTTGTCCACATGACTTTCAGCAGCAAAGTGGATGACACCTTTGATAGTATATTTATGAAAGATGGACTGCAGCAACTCTCTGTCACAGATGTTACCATGGATAAAGGTATAGCGTTTATGGTTAGCTACCTCTTTTACATTGTCGGGGTTTGCAGCGTAGGTCAGCGCATCAATATTGATAATGTGATAGTCATACTTATCAATACAATATTCAATAAAATTGCTCCCAATAAAACCACAGCCACCGGTAATTAAAATAGAATCCATTTATTTTCCCGCAATAGTAATTAGATATTGGCTATAATCTGTTTTGGATAGTGACTTTGCAATCAAAAGCACCTGCTCTTTTGTAATCCAACCGTTTTTAAATGCTATCTCCTCCACACAGCCAATTTTTAGCCCGGTACGCTCCTCAATAATTTTTACAAAGTTACTTGCCTCCAGAAGGCTATCATGGGTACCGGTATCAAGCCATGCAAAACCTCTTCCCATTACCTTAACCTTCAAATTATTTTGATCTAAATATAATTGGTTAATACTGGTAATTTCAAGCTCGCCACGGTTGCCTGGTGTTATGCTTTTGGCTTTCTTTACTACATCATTGGGGTAAAAGTACAGTCCAATAACAGCATAGTTGCTCCTGGGTTTTGCTGGTTTTTCCTCTATTGAGATGGCATTGAGCTTTTCATCAAATTCAACAACACCGTATTGTTGAGGGTCTTTAACATAATACGCAAAGATGACAGCATGGTTGTCAGTATGGACTATTGTTTTGCTGTCCAGTAAATGTGCAATGAGCCCATGTCCAAAGAGTATGTTGTCACCCAATACCAGGGCAACAGTATCGTTGCCTATAAAATTTTTACCAATTAAAAAAGCCTCTGCAATACCATTGGGTTTTTCCTGCACAGCGTACGATAGTTTTATTCCCAGCCAGCTGCCATCACCCAGAAGATTATAAAAACGTTCACTGTCCTGAGGTGTTGAAATTATGAGTATATCATTAATACCGGAAAGCATCAACACTGAAAGAGGATAATAGATAAGGGGTTTATCATAAACAGGCAATAGCTGCTTGCATGTTGCTTTTGTAATTGGATACAGGCGTGTTCCGGAACCGCCTGCTAATATAATCCCCTTCATATTGGTGAAATTACTCTTTATTTTATTAAAAATTAACGAATGCTATTACTGATAAATGTTTACGAAAAAAATTGTTTGTGTCAATTATTATTTTATGCTGGTTAGGGAAAATTATATACCTATTAAGCGTTTTATAATAAGTATTGAAAGGGATTTTAAAAACCTAAAGATAAACCACGGCCCATCTCACTGGTAAGGCAAGGGGAAACCTCACCCCTGTTTCCTCGCCTTCATAGGACTTGTAGGTAATAAAAAAATGAGAGGGATAGCCCTCTCATTTCATGGGATTACGTAACAGTATAAATCTTTTTAGAATACGTACGCTATGCCCATATCAAGTGAATACTGGCTCATTTTAGTTTCATAATGGGCAAAATATTGAGACATATTAGCACCGTCAATTTTAGCTTCAGGTGAATACATGCCGCCTATATTAAGCGTAAGGTTGTTATCAAATGTTATGCCAATACCAGCGGTATAGTGATATTCGGCTATAGCAGGGAATGCCACGTTTTCAAATGCTCTGTCTTCATCTAACGGCATCTTGCCATAGTTAAAGCCTGCTCGCACGGTAAACATTGGATTGATTGCATACTGGGCACCTATTTTATACACCATCTGGTTGTCCCAGTTCATGTTCCATGGCGTTGCATTGCTGCTGTTTTTGCTGAATTCAGGCTTATTTTTGCCGTTTGTTTCGGACCATTCTATCCACTGAACCTCAAACGCTACAGTAAGGTCTTTCAATGGGGTTACTGAAACACCTGCTGTTACACTCTGAGGCTGGTCAAATTCCAATTTATCTTTGCCCTGGGCGGTATTAAATTCAAAATCCTTAAAATTGCTCTTTGTTTCATAGGCAACACCAATAGTAAGCATATCAACCGGTTTAATGTTGATAGCAATGGTTGCTCCATACCCAAATGCGGCAGAATTCATGTGCTCTTCCTGGTCAGACATTCCTATTACACTGGCATTGGTTGCCGCTGAAAATTCCATTGTTGCATACATAATGTTTGCAACAGCGCCAACCGATATCATATCATTTATCTTGTAGGATAACCCTGGAGCAAAGCGCATCTGACTATACATGGTTTTTAAGATACTCTGGTAAACATTTTTTTCATAGTCAACGCCCATACCGGAAACACCGTAGGCGCCAATACCAAAATGTAACTTTTCGGTTAGCGGTATAACAAGCCCAAATGCCGGTACTGGTGAAGCGCCTGCATCTGATTCAACGGTTTTCCCGTCTTTTGCCATTATCCCTATCATTGGACCGGAAGCCTTATGCTTTACCGTTGGTGAAAAATATGAAGCGCCAAAATCAATACGCCCTTTTAAATCAGCTATCCCTGCTGGATTTGTAATGATGGAAGCCGCATCAAGCGTGGTGGCAACTCCAATACCACCCATAGAACGCTGCACCGGACCAAAACCAATCATGCGCATGCCGTTGGTGGCAAATGCATTTGCAACTGCAAACAAAACCATGGCTGCAATAGATAAAACCTTAAAACTGGTTTTCATAAAACCCTCCTCACGAAGTTATTTAAACTTTATTGTTATGATAATAGATTTTTTAGATGCAATCAAGGTAGCAAGGGGTTGTTTCAATGTCAAGAATTTTATAATATTATTAAATAAAAATTTTGTATAATTAAATTATACTATAATACTTAATAATTGGGAAAATGAATGATTATTGACAGTCTTGGATTCAAGTCACAAATGTACGCTCTCACTATTACAATTGTTCAGAGTGCATCACCCGGTTCATTTATTGTTTTTACTCACTATCTTACTCTATCTTACTATGGAAGGGCTACTTTCATGATTACACGATGTCATCAATAACGGTTGTTGTTTTTATAGGGGCTCTCCATCTTTTTATGACGATACTGTTTCTTTCATCATCATTGCAATATCATGATCAATCATCATTGAATTGGTAAACTCTGAATCAAAGGATGCGGCGCGTGCCAGTAAATTTTTTTAAGACTGATTATCCTTTTATAGTAAAAAAATCCTCTTCAAACTCTGGTTTGTTTTTATACCGTTCCATAAAATAGGCGGGTGCACTATCAAGATGCTCAAAGATAAGCGGATTAACCTCAATGCCTGCTTTGTGCAATGCCGTAACGGTTTCCATAGGGTTGGGAGGACAGCCTTTAACCGGTATTGCATTAATTGCAGTGTTATGCTTATGCAGATTTACCATACATTGTCCAAGCAATATGGTGTGCTTTTTGTTGCCGCCTGGCTGCATTTTTTTACCGGTTAACACCTCTACTTCAT
>DAOLVF010000074.1:0-2458 GCA_035420565.1 Spirochaetota bacterium
CTGACACAAAATAATTTTGTATATCAGGATGCTGAAACAAAAAAATATATGCTTGGTTTCAAGATTATGGAGCTTTCAGGTGCGTTTGGCGAGCAAACGAAAATTGAAACGTTTTTACGGCCGGTTTTAAAAGCTGTATGCGACAAAACCAGACAGAATACTCACCTTGCAATATTACATGGACAGGAGGTGGTATTCATTGCTGTTGAACAGCCGCGCAATGGGATAAGCATGCACATATCCGTTGGCACCCGCGAACCTGCGCATGCCACTGCTTTAGGAAAGGTGCTGATTGCTTTTGCACAAAAAAATGAGCAGGAATTACTATTACAGGGTATATCGTTTACACACTATACTCCCCATACAATAGTTGATGGCAATGAATACCGTAACCATCTAATATCAATTGTTCAAAACAGGTATGCGGTTGATGATGAAGAATACCGATTGGGTGTTGTGTGTATTGCAGCACCGGTATTCAACCACCGTGGCGAGGTTGAATACTCAATAGGGATATCCGGTCCTAAAGATCAGATAACCCCGCATATTGCTGATTACATCACTGTTGTTCAGGATGCCGGAGCGGAATGCTCACGATTACTGGGTATGTCTTCCCGGTAACTATCACTCATATTCAAAATACCAGTATGCACCTTCTTTTACAAAGATTAATGTCATACCATTGTAAACGGTAACCGTTGCCTGTGCATTGTTTATTGTTATATCGGTAACGGGTTGTTGCAATGCCTGAAGAATGACATCGTCACCTTCTATTGATGCAATTGTTCTTTGCAGGCTCAGATATTGCGGTATGGTTAGATTTTTTAAACTGGCGGCACTTATCCGGTAGTGTTTTGCAAAGGAAGACAGTTGCGATTGATTCATTGCACCTATGAGCTGTATTGCGTTTTGTATGCGTTTTTTACTGTTTGTAGAAAGCAGTTGCGCAACCTTTGCCATGTCGCCACTGGTATATGAATCCGATAGTTGCTGCAATGCCTGCTGGGGTGTAAGTGGTTTTGATGTGCCGCAGGCAACAATGAAAGAAATGAGCAGTAAATGTATCAATATACGCATGTAAATGAATCTCCTATCTTTTCTACTATCATATTATCAATAAGACGTGTTGTTCCAAAGAATGCTGCTACAGCAATCACCGATTTATCTTTTAAAGAGTCAACAGGTTGCAATGTTTCATAATCAACTATCGAAATATAATCAATCTTTTTTGGTTTACCTGCTGCAATAATGTCGGTCATAGCTGGTATGATTGTGTTAGCCTGTATAATACCGTGCTGAATGAGCTCTTCAGCTTTTTTCAATGATTGGTACATACAGGTTGCATTGGTTCTGTCATCCCCTTTTAAATGAACATTCCGCGAGCTCATTGCAAGCCCATCGCTTTCGCGGATAATGGGTGCAACAATAATGGCAAGTGGAAAATTTAAGTCCTTTACCATTTTCTGAATAATGACGGCTTGCTGAATGTCCTTTTGACCAAACACCGAAACATCCGGTTGTACTATGTTGAAAAGTTTTGCAACAACGGTTAAAACACCTCTGAAATGGCCGGGGCGGGCCGACCCACACAAAAAGCTGGTCATCATTTCAATATCTATATAGGTAAGCCTATTTTGATACATCTCGCTATCATCAGGAAGAAATATCAAATCAACACCAGCCTCTTTTGCCAGTGCAAAGTCCCGGTCATAGTTACGCGGATAGGTATCATAGTCCCTGGGGTCGTTGAATTGCATTTTGTTAACAAAGATACTCATAACCTGAAAATCCGTGTGCTGTTTGCAAATGTGTATAAGGCTCAGATGCCCCTGGTGTAAATAGCCCATGGTTGCAACAAACCCAATCCTTTTATTGTTGGTGCGCTCCTTTTTTATTGCATCGCGTAATGCATCAATGGTATGGATAATTTCCATGGTTGTTTTACCTCAACAATTAAATGTACGCTTTTGCTTTTTTGCAGCAATGAGCATCATGTCACCCAGATACAATTTTTTTGCCAATCCATCGGCAACGGTTCTAAGCGTGCTGCCTGCTTTACCAATACCGCTACCATAGGTAGCAAACCGTGTAATGGTAAAGCCCTTTAATTGCAACAATTTTGCAAGCGTTGCATACGAAAAAAAGTAAAGGTGATGAGGGAAATTATAGTATCGCCACTGCTTACCAAACAAAATGCGGGGCGACCATATACTGCTGCGGCAGGTTGAGATATACAACAAGCCATCATCATGCAGCAATGAAAAAATTTTTTCAAGGAATCTATCAGGGTAATGGAGATGCTCAATGGTTGCCCATAAGGTAATCAGGTGGTAGGTGTTGGTAAAATTGAATGTTAAAAAGTTGCCACAATAAGCATCAACATGGAGCTGAGTTGTTGCGTAATTGATGCAGTCAGGTGCAATATCAATGCCACTGGATTTCCAGCCGCGTTTTGCCA
>DAOLVF010000074.1:2558-4679 GCA_035420565.1 Spirochaetota bacterium
AGAGCTACATTCCCTTGATTTTATTATTAATGAAATGGAAAAAACAAAATCAACAGCATTTTTAAGAGCGGCTCTTCATGCATTCATCCGAAAAGAAGGCATCCCGTTTTTTATTGTGACTGATTATCCAGTAGTAGCAACTTCACAACATGATGTTAATATTCAGAAGATTTTTAAAACAATGCTCATATCCTTTATGATTATTGCGCAGGGCAGCGGACTGACAAATATAAAAGGTAATTTTTTTATCAATGTTACCGGTGGTGATATAAAAGCATTAAAAGATACTATTATTCATCCGGAAAAATTTATTGCACTGATAAAAGTAAGCGATCAAAAGGTAAACGCAATAATGCATCACTACGCTGACCAGAAGGCATTCCATTCTTTATTTTATATAAAGCCAGTAGAATATAAAACAAATGAAGAAATGTTGCATGAGCTATCTACTTATGTTGAAGCCATACATAAGCGTCATACTCTCATTGAAAAGCTGATTGAAAAACAAGCACAGGTGCAGAGCAAAAACAAAGATGCCGCAAAAGTTCTTGTTAAAATAAGTGAAGATAAGATAGCCCTTGACCGGGAGGTAGTTATAACTCGTGATAAAACCTATCAAAAATATGAAGAAAACCATATCTATGTCATTGGTGATTGGTCAAATTTCAACAGCCGTAAGGTTGCCGGTAAAGTGATAACAGCAATAAAAGATGGATTTGCTGATTGGAAACCTGGCATTGGAGATCAGGTTTGCCTTCACCTTGAAGAAGCAGTGGTTGATCATACTACTGCCGCAACTCTGGCACAGATTATCTTTAATGACCTGAAAGCGTATAGCAATATAAAAATATACTGCCATGAACCCAACTACAAAATACTGGAATCTGCTGATGGATTTTCCATGATACGTAAACTGGTGTTTATACAGAAAGCTTAGCAACCAATTGAGTAGGATATGCTATCTTTCCCAACAATGGCAGTTAATCCATCCATAAGCTTTTTATCTGGTTTTATGTGATACAGAGGATTAGCTTTAATGATATTTTCATTTCCGTTTGGAAGACGTACATGGAAATATACCGGCTTATTTCCCTGAAAACGCTGTAATAATTTTTTTATTTTTTCAAGTAATTCTGTATTTGTTCCTATTGGATTAATAATGATATGCAATTCGCTTATCTGAGTAAGTTTAAATTGATTAAATGGAAAAATTTTCTGTGCAATCATCCTGGAGGGCTTTTCATTTTCTATTTCAACGGTACCGGTGATGACAACAGGTTCCTGGGATGTTATTAATGTTTCATATTCTGATAATGTTTGTGGCATAAGGAGCACCTGCAAACTGCCTGTTAAATCTTCAATTGCAGCCTGAGCAAACTTATTCCCCTTCTGGCTTTGCTTTATCTGCACGTTGTTTAATATACCTACCAGTGTAATGGGACTGCCATTAACATTATTTTCCAGATCTTTTATGGGAGTGCATGCAAATTTTTCTATATCCTTTGCATAACGGCTCAAGGGGTGAGCACTAACATAAATTCCCAGCACTTCCTTTTCATATTGCAGCTTAACATTTTCAGTCCAATCAGCAGCGGGGGCAGGTTCAATATTAATACGTGAAAATTGCTTATCAGAGGCTCCAAATAAATCACCCTGACCGGTTGCTATATCCTGCTGAATGTTCCTCGCCTTTTCAAGCATGCTATCAACTGATGCAAAAAGTTCCCCTCTGTTTGGATATACAGGATCAAAAGCTCCTGCCTTAATGAGCGATTCTATAACACCTTTGTTAACGGTCATAAGATCTATGTGAGTAAAAAACTGCGTTAAATCATGAAAGCTGTCCACTTTCTCCCTTGCTTCAATAATTGATTCAATAGCTTTGTCGCCAACACCTTTAATAGAGATAAGTCCATACCGTATCGCTTTACCCTCAATTGAGAAATCTCTATAGCTATGATTTATATCGGGTGGTAACACTGCTATCCCTTTAGCTTTGCAATCCGTGTAATACTTTGCAATGTTATCGATGTTGTCCACCTGAGCTGTTAAAAGGGCTGTCATAAATTCTAATGGATAGTGTGCTTTAAGATATGCGGTTTGATATGAAACTAAAGCATA
>DAOLVF010000074.1:4779-6793 GCA_035420565.1 Spirochaetota bacterium
GTATCCTTTAAAATTGGTTCCAGTGAAGGATGCAAATATTCTACTTTTTGGGGATTACGCTTGCGTTCAATAAACTCTTCAACCATGCCCGAATCAAGAGGTCCCGGGCGATAGAGTGCAACAATTGCAATGATGTCATCAAAGTTAGTAGGTCCCAATTTAAGGAGAATATTTTGCATGCCGCTACTTTCAAGCTGGAATACACCCATTGTATCGGCTTTCTGTAAAAGCTTATATGTTTTTGCATCATTAAGAGGGATAGCTGTTATATCAATAGCAATGTTTTTATGTTTTTTAATAAGCTTTATACAGGTATCTATGATGGTAAGGTTGGCTAATCCTAAAAAATCCATCTTCACCAGTCCAGCCTTTTCCAAACTTACCTTTTCGTATTGTGATGAAATGCTTCCATCTTTGGGATCTCTGTATAATGGCACGTGCTCCATCAACGGCTCCCGTGAAATGACAACACCTGCTGCATGTTTTCCTGCAGAGCGTGTAAGCCCCTCTACCTTCTTTGCAATAGTGATGAGCTGCTTGCCGGTATCATTTGTTTTGCATAATTGTTTCAACTCATCCGAAGCCTGCAATGCCTCTTCAAGATCCTCATGGCGTATCAATTTTGTAAGGGCATTAACCTGCTGTAATGGTATCTCAAGGGCACGAGCAACATCGCGGATAGCACCTTTTGATTTCATCTTGTTAAAAGTAATAATCTGGCTTACATGGTCTTCGCCATATTTTTGTTTTACATAGTCTATGACTTCGTCACGGCGCAGAGCACAAAAGTCAATATCCATATCAGGCATTTCATTGCGCTCGGGATTTAAAAATCGTTCAAAGAGCAGGTTGTATTTCATAGGATCAAGCTCGGTAATCTCCAGACAGTATGAAACCATTGAACCTGCGGCAGAACCTCGCCCCGGTCCAACCGGTATGCCATGCTTCTTTGCAAATTGTATAAAATCCCACACAACAAGGAAGTATCCGGAAAACTGCATTCGTTGTATAACCGATAGTTCATATTCAATACGGTTCTTCACATGATCAGGAACTATCGCCCCAAACCTTTTTTGTGCCCCTGTATTAACAAGCTCTGTAAGATAACTATCTTTGGTGTAACCTTCTGGAACCTCAAAATTTGGCAGGATAGCATTCCCCAACGGTATCTGGCAGTCGATCATCTCGGCAATTTTGACAGTGTTGTACAGTGCATCAGGGTAATCCTCAAAAATGGTTTCCATTTGTCCGGGAGTTTTTAGATAAAATTCAGCATTGGGGAAACGCATCCGCTTTTGATCGTTCAGGCTTTTTCCAGTTTGTATGCAGAGCAAAACGTCATGGTAGTATGCATCGTCTTTATTGAGATAGTGAGCATCATTGGTGGCTATAAGCCCAACATTGAGTTGAGCAGCCATTTTAATAAGTTCTTCGTTAACTTTTTTTTGTTCTTTCAGATTGTGGTCCTGCAGTTCAAGGAAAAATTTGTCTTTGCCAAATAGATCGGCAAATTCAGATGCACGTTTATATGCCTGGCTTACCTTGCCATCAAGAATGAGTGAAGGTATTTCACCGGCTATGCAGGCAGTGCTTGCAATGAGCCCGGTGCTATACTGCGTCAGCAGTTCCCAATCTATGCGTGGTTTGTAGTAAAATCCTTCCAGGTACCCCAGTGACGATAGTTTAACAAGATTTTTGTAGCCTTCATAATTTTGAGCAAGCAAGATCAAATGATATGCATTTTCATCATTGCTGCCCCGTGTGCTCTGTTTATAAAATCGTGAGCCCGGTGCTATATAAAACTCCTGCCCAATAATAGGTTTTATCCCGGCTTTATGTGCTTCTTCATAAAATTCTATGGTTCCAAACATATTGCCATGATCGGTAAGTGCTATTGCAGGCATGGCGTTATCCACGGCAAATTGTATCAGTTGCTGTATGCGGATTGCACCATCCAGTATGGAATATTCAGAATGGTTGTGAAGGTGTACAAAATCCATAGCTTTCTCTCATT
>DAOLVF010000074.1:6893-10328 GCA_035420565.1 Spirochaetota bacterium
GACAATAATTAAAAAAACAGGTTGCCAGAATTAAAAAAGCAAATTATAATGGCAATGAAATTATGGGGTGTGCCTGCAATGTACGTGTTTATTTTATCACAGATAGTGCATTCCCAATCTATTTTTCAGGAGTAAGCTGATGATTGATACAAAGCTGCTTGACATTTTAGCATGTCCTGCTTGTAAAGGTGATGTTGAATATGATGCTCGCAACGAAAAAATAATATGTACCGAATGTAAAAAGAAATACCCTGTCAGGGATGGCATTCCGGTGATGCTTGTTGAGGAAGCAGAAGAATAATTTTATTGGTTAATTACGAGGTCAAAATATGTTTGATGCAAAACATCCTGTTATAAAAGTAGCAGGTTATATTATTGTGGGTTTTTTTGTGCTGATTATTATTATTTCGTTTGGTATGCCTGATTTTCTTTCACGCATGGGGCTTGACCAGAATACTGTTGCCAAAGTCAATGGCGAGGTTATTGGATACATGGATTTTATCCGCTATCGTGATACGCATATGTTTGGCAAAACTGATGATCAAAAGCAGCAACAGCGAATGATAATTGAGCGGATGATTCAGGAAAAACTTTTGGTACAACTTGCAAAAAAAGAAGGGATCATCGTTACCAAAAAAGAGATTAAAAGTGTTATACATAACCGTTTCTCTGATGATACGGGGTCATTCAATGAGTCATTATTTAAAAATTTTCTGGACAGATTCCACATGGGTGTGTCCGACTACTATAAATATGTTGAAGATGAAGTATATGCTGGTAAATTGCAAAACCTGCTGCTTGCAGGCATAAGTGTTTCGCCATGGGAGATAGTTACTGATTATCGTATCCAAAATTCTAAAATTAAAATTCAGTTTTCATTTTTGTCAAATGCAGAATTGGCAAAGCGTTATGCTAACGATATTGCAGTAACCGATGAAGAGATTGATGCGGAATTAAAGAAAAATCAAAAAGAGCTGAAAGATCCAAAAACTGATAGGCAGCGTATTAAAGAAAAGCTTGCCAATGCAAAATTGGAAAGGATAAAGCAGCAGATGACAAAAAATATTAATGACCTTGCTCTGGCGGGCAGATCCTTTAGCGAAGCACAGATGGTACTTAAAGGTGCTGTGTCATACTCCAATGAATTTAAACCTGGTGATTTAGTCCGTGAACGTGATGATAAAGGGCGAATTCTTTACCCCATTCAGGAGTCAGGGATTTTTCAATCTGATTTATTTACTTTAAGGCAGGGTGTAACATCGCGGCTTATACCTGGTTTTGACGGGCTTTATATATTTACTCCGGTTGTTCGTGTTATTCCGGGGGTACAGGTTCCCGAAAAGGATAAACAATCATTAGAACAGAATCTATTTTATGCAAAGGCTAATGCGTTGTATATTTCGCTGCTGACCAGATTGTTTGAAAAGTCAAAGATCATACGTAATCAGAAATTTGAGATGTAGGTATTGAGTACAATAAAAACTTACAGAATCGATGTAACACAGTAAGGGGTACTATATGAATATTAATGCTGAATATGTTAATCCTTTTCTTGAAGCAGCAAGTGCAGTATTTAAACAGCTTCTCAACGTTGATCTCAGAAGAGGTAAACTGGTAATCAAAGATGTCCCTCAACCATCGCATGATGTTGCTATCATTATTGGTATTACCGGTGCAGTTACCGGGCAGGTAGTGTTCAGTATGAGTTTGGAGATGGTGGGCAAGATTGCTAAGGTTTTAACACCAGGACTTTCGGACAAAGATATTGCCAACGAATGGAAAGATATCGTTGGTGAAGTAGCCAACATGATTACGGGCAATGCAATGAATCTTTTTGCATACTCCGGTAAACGTGTTGAGATGACAACCCCTACTGTTATTGAAGGTGAAAGTTTTACCATTACATTGATTAAACAAACAACATTGGGAATAAATCTTTATAGTCCGTTTGGGCAATTAGAGATGAATGTAGCGTTAAAGTAGTATTCATTGTTCAGGGAAATATATAGCATCAATCCGTTTTATTTCATCTGCTACTCGTTCTTTAAGCGGTGATGAATAAAAGGCGATGTAGGCAGGGTCTTCTGCTCTTTTCAAAAAAATGGTATATACCTTCCGTGCCAATTCAATATCTTTGAGGTTGGGATCAGTGGCAAGTATTTTACCCAACCAGTAATATGCATCATCAACCGTTTCCCTGTCCGGATATTGTTTAATTACCCTGATCAATGCCTGCAATGCTGCATTCCCCTTTTTTTGATATATATATAACTGCGCAGATAAAATCAATGCATCATCTGAAAAATCCTGATCAGGGTAAAGCGATGAAACTTTTGTATACTGCTCAATTGCATCAAAAGGTTTGCCCATAGCCTGGTTAACCCTTCCTGACATGAAAAGTGCGGCAGGGTATTGTCCTGATTGATCATTTATTGTCAGTAACTCGTTCATTGCATTAGTATACTTTTGTTGCTGCATAAATATTTTTGCTTTCCACAAACTTGCCTGATCTTTAAAAGGGCTTTGTGGATAATCTTTTTGAAGGCGCTCCAGAAGTTGCAATGATCGCTCATATAATTCAGCATTGTACAGTTCAACACCCTGTTTTAACAAAACTTCATCAGGAGTTGACCCGCCCTTTTGTTGTGATTCATTATTAGCAGTAGCGTTGAATTGCATGGGTATTGTTTTAGCAGGTTTGGTTTCGGACAGTATAGTTTCCAGTATTGCTTCTTTGTTTACGGGCTGATTTTGTTGCAATAGCAATACCGAGCACAGCAGGAATAATTGTACAGCGTTCATTTTTCAAATACCTTTTCGCGTATGTCCATTGATTTAAATTCTTTTTGGTTATTTGATGTTATAACTTCTTTTTCATCAGGTTTTGCAGATGGTGATGTGGGCTTTATGGATGGTTGTGGTGAAGTTTTCTTCACATTCTGTATGGTATCGATAGGTTTTACCACTGCCTCATAATCACTGCTTGTATATGGCTCAATTGGTTTAGCGTCATTCTGGGGTATCAGTGGTTTTTGTACCTCTTTTACATCTTTCTGAATATCCACTGGCGTGGTTGGCATGGTTAACGCTTCATCCTGTTGTGTTGGATAGGCTATTTTGGTATCAGTGGATTGTTGACGTTCCTCCATCAGGGCACTTTCAAGCATTGATTGAAACGATCCGGGTTCTCTTTTCATCTTTATGTCTAAATCAAAGACATCATTGGTTATCTCAGCGTATGGTTTACCGGCAGGCCTTGCCGATTCTTTGCCTAAATGATATCCCCATAGTATGGCACCAATAAATAAAAGAAAAGAAATGAAAAAAAAGCCTTCTTTTATTGATTGCTGCGTGCGAATATCAATAGAATCAATCATCCTGTTTGTTGTATGCACAATTTTTTGTAAAATGGACGCTATTGTTTTCATGACATTT
>DAOLVF010000075.1:0-4782 GCA_035420565.1 Spirochaetota bacterium
CTCACCATTTGAAGCAATGAGATAAAAAACCGTATCGGCAATACATGTTATTCCATTGTGGATGCTTTTTAATGAATGTATACTCTTGCCCGGACTAATCCTCCATTCACTATCCCCATTGGCAGATAGCTTACACAACAACCCATTAGTGGTGGCATATACTATCCCGGTATCGTATGCTATTGCATCAATAATATTACTGTCGTTGAATGACCATACCAGCTCGTCTTTTAAAACATGCAACTTCTGAATTGAATCAGGAGTTACAAAATAAATTTCAGGATACTGTGCTATAAGCCCATTTTCAATAACAGTGCCAATGTGTTTACGGTAGATGCTAACACCCAACGAAATATCGATTGCATAAAGGTATCCATCATCCGTCACAATACAAACCATTTGATTAAATAAAACAGGTTTTGTAATAAATGGTGCATTGCAATCAACCCTGTGTATCACCCTTCCTTTTTTATCAATAAAATACAGTAATCCTTTTGATGTTGGCACAATAATCGTATTTTTTATACGCATTATCCCATCATCCAGCACATCTCCTTCTATCCCACACTGCCACAGCACATCACCTTTTCTATCAATAGCGTACAGGTCTTTGCTTTGAAGTATATACATAGTATCCCATTTGAAAGGTTTTGATGGCATAGGCAGGCTATACATCCACTCCACTTTATAATCCTTACAGTAGTATACCCCATCGCTGGTTGTAACCAGCACATCATTGTTATCAGGTACAACAGCTTTAATATTATACAGGGCATTGAGCGTTAGCTCATTTTCATTCACAGGTATTGCTTGATTAATATCTCTGGTCAACGTTTCAATAATCTGGATTATTTTTTTATCGGCGATAGTTACCGGTAAAGACTGCTGTATAATTGTGTCAAGTTCTGTAGTATTCATGGAAACCGCTTTTTTTATAGCAATGATGGTACCCGCATCAACAACACATGCTTGCCCTGCATCAACAACAACACCAGGAGTACTTTCTTGTGGTATGATATCCAATCTGGGAGCAATCATCACCTTCCCTTCCAGCACTATTAATTTTGTTATATTATTATTGGACTTTATCATAAAAGTTGTACCACGA
This sequence comes from Spirochaetota bacterium, assembly GCA_035420565.1. GTDB lineage: Bacteria > Spirochaetota > UBA4802 > UBA4802 > UB4802 > UBA4802. The sequence goes on from DAOLVF010000075.1 coordinate 1,109, forward strand.
ATACTTGCAACCGCGGTTTTAGTTTTTACAAAAACAGAATCTCCTTTTTTAAGTTTTGCAATAGTTGCATAGATAACGCCACGCGTCATTAACGTATCCAGTAATAATTTACCCTTGCTCTGTACTGTATCGATGGCAAATTCAGAATTTTGATCTATCCGTAATTTTAAACTCCCAATTTCTATAACAGCCATTGAGCCCTTACCACATACTATCCTGTCCCGCTGTTCTATTCCCATGCCATTCATCAACGGTACCGACTGATTACCTCGTATAACCTGGACATCTCCGATTACTGCCGTGCATACTGCCTTTTCCATAGTTCCCGAAAAATAATGAGTAAAAAGCATTACTCCAGCAATAACTATCGCCGCTATACCAGTTGCAAACATAGCAACAAGCTTTTTTATGTGTATACCCTGAGAATCAGTTTTTGCTTTTTCAATGATGTCGTTTGAAGTAAGTGTATCCTCAAGTGCCGGCAATGAAGACTGCCATTGCCGGATTATTTTTAGCAAAACATCCGATGCTTTTCCTGCATACGGCGCAATCTCATGTAGCAATTCGTTGTCATCAATTTGTCTATTCATAACAATCCCATGTGTTTTGCTGTATGTTTAAAAAACTATCTATCATATACTATTTCATATGACTCCTTTTTTCTTTAAATGATCAGTAATAAAGGCAAGCGCCCTTTCCATACGCCATTTTGCAGTGCGTTCTGAAATATCCAGAATATGTGCAATATCGCTATATTGCAATTGCTGCCCATATCGTAATAAAAATACCTCTCTGAATTTATTATTCAATGCATCTACCGCCTTTGAAAACTCTTGCAACAATTCATTTTCAATAACATGATCTTCAGGCGTTTTCATGGCATCAGTATTCATTATACGCTGCTCCTCGCGCTCAATCATGGTATCATTTTTATATACCTTACAGCGATAGTTTTTGGCACAATTTATTGCTATGGTATATAACCATGCGGAAAAAGCCCTCCTAACATCAAATTTATTCAAATGCCTGTATGCCCGTATAAACACATCATGCATCAAATCAACCGCATCATCTACATTATAAACATAGCTGTACAAAAGTTTAAAAATTCGCTCCGAATAGCGCTCATAAAGCTCTTCAAATGCACGGTCATTGCCATGCATTACCGATTGTACCAATTCTTCATCAGATAGAGCTTTTATGGATTGGTCCATTGTTATTATAATATATCACCGGGATAGGATAAAAGTGCAAAGCGGGTTTTATTTTTTTTATATCTTTTCATATCAATCTCTTATAGATGCTGGCTTTTTTTGCTTACATTGCTAAAAATATCACCAATAAGCCCTTCGTCCAGCATTGAGATGAGCATATTGGTTTTTTCTTTTATTTCATCGCTCATCATATACTCTGATTCTTTAATCTGAAATAATTCATCAGCAATATTCAATGCTGCCAAAATAGCAATCTGCAAAGAGTTTGCATGTGATATAGTGTTAGCTACATCTTCCATTTTCTGGTTAACATAATCGGCAACCTTTACAATATAATCACATGATGCATCTCCTTCAATTGTGTAAACCTGTCCTAATATGGTCACTTTGACTTTATTAGGATTATTTGCAGAAGATATCATTTTTCCTCATCCTCAATAATGATAAAATCGTCATCATCGGAAGTCTTATCTTTAGACTTTTTTTCTGCTGAATCATCATCAATGATTATCAAATCGTCATTAACATCATCAATAATTATCTCATCATCAGTATCATCTAACAGGACTATCTCATCTTCTTCAGTTGGCAATGTTTCAACTTCTATATCAGTTTTTGCATCCTCAGTATCATCAATAATGATAATATCCTCATCACCGCCGCTGTCTTCCATAAAGTCTTCTTCAGCCCTGGGTTCTGGCTCAGCCTTTACAGATGGCTTTTGCTGTGGTTGTGCTTTAGTTGAAGCTGTGCCTGGCGCAGGTTTTGCCTGATACGAAGGAATCCCGGATTTTAGCGTATCAAGTTTACCTAACATTTCAACAATCTTCTTTTCCAGAACCTCTTCCTTTTGCTTAATTTGAGACAGCTCATTAGTAGCTTTATCAATCTCCTTTTTAAGCCTTGCTATTTCCTGTTCTTTTTCTTCTAGACTAAGCCTTGCCTCTTCAGCCTGCACTTTAAGAGATTCATTATTAGCTTCTAATTGTGCATTCTCAGCTCTTAGATCTCCTATAAGCTGTAATGCTTTTATAATTCTGCTTTCGAGCTCTTCCAGTTGCTGCATTGTAATCATAAGAACATCCTCCCGAATTATCATTTTTCCACGTATCACTGTTTTAAATGTCGGTGCAAATAAAATTTTAGTAAACTAAAATTTAAAATGACATCATCAATAACAATAAAGTATAATGACCAATATATAAAATCAAGAGTTTTTTTAATTATTTATATAATTCATTTACTTTCTGAATTTTTCCCATAGTTTAGTTTTTTCAGTAATTACAAAAATTTCACCACAAAGAAGAAACCTCAATCCCCAGTGAATATTTTACAGCATAGCTATAATCACGGATAATATTGTACACCAAAAAGGCTCCGAAGTAAGTTTTTTCATTAAAAAAATAACGTGCACCTGACGCTACCACCATAAAAATAGTATCGTTATACCCCTTATAAAGAATGGGGAGGTTATGATCACCATAAACGGGTCTATTATTAAGCCTATTGCCAGAGCTCAATGACATATACAGTATTACAGGGTAACCATTATACAGTGCAGTCAATGAAAACGCAATGATATCGTTTTTAAACTTCTTGTAATACAGCATGGCATCCTTACTAAAAGGATTTAATCCAAAAAATCTCTTCCATGTATTGCTGTCAGCCACATTAAATGTCAAGCCGTCAAAAACTGATGAACTATCTTCCGGCATCAATTCATATTTACCTGCCATAATAAATGTTACGTTATGTACCGTATATGCACCAACCAATCCCCATGATACAGTAGAAAACCCGGATTCCGTTGGATATTTGGTTTCATCATTAAAGGCATTCTGTCCCGTTGCCAATCCTATATCGATATAATATCCCAGAATAAAGTTGTTAAACAACGAACCAAAGCTATGCCATATCCCAATGGATGAATCACCTATGGTACTGTTTGATAAACTATTATTATCGATAATCTGTAACCAGCCAGCCGTAAAACGAAGATTTGTTTTAGGCATAACACCCAGGTTAAGCACTATTTTTTCTTTCATGAATGATGAATGTGCACTGACATAATCTGTGGAAACAGAGCCCTCAACCATTCCTTCATTAACTGTATAGATAGAGGGTGTTAAAGGGGCACTAACAATGGTATTGCCATGAATGAAAATAACATAAAAAAGCGCCATCAGGATGGCGCTTTTAATTTGTATCATTCGGTTCATAGTACCGTAATGTTTAAGCAGCCTTTTTCGTTACTTTATCTACTATTGCCTTAAACGCATTAAGGTCTTTTATTGCCAATTCGGCCAGCATCTTTCTGTCAATAAGTATATCAGCTTTCTTTAATCCGCCAATAAGCTTGCTATACGAAATACCGCAAAGCCGTGCAGCAGCATTGATGCGTAGTATCCATAACGCTCTGAAATCACGCTTTTTAAGCCTTCGTCCCTCGTACGAATTTTG